>JAYSST010000779.1:0-2433 GCA_043720435.1 Bdellovibrionales bacterium | reverse complement strand
ATGCCGCGTCGACAAAGATCACTTTGAGTTCAGTCATGAATGCGACTGATTCGCTGACTAGAATCTGTGCAGGATCAAACGCGGGACCGAATTCGATCACGCCCGATTCTTCCATGCGCTGCTCAGCGCGCACGAGTTCTTTGATCCAGCCAAGACGATCCGATCGCAGGCCAGAAGACGCAATAGAAGCCGCACCAGAAGCTCCGCTCGAAGCACCTGAACCAGACGGAGCCGCGCCAAAAGCACCAGCTCCGCGATTTCCTAAGATTTCCATTCCGTCCATGGATGAACCCCCCCGAGGCAAGAGCCCCTCCCTTAACTCTCGGGCTCCCTGTGAGGTTCTGTCAAGGGGAAGGTACCTGCTTCCTTTTCGCCGACGGGAGCGGCTTCGCGAGGTCGGCGAAAAGGAAGCAGGTACCTTCCCACAACGCCTCCGCGACGGGGAATCAGTTGAGATTAACGGTGGTTTCGTTCTCCGCCACGGGAGGTGCGTAGTCCAAATTGTCGAATTCGCCTCGATCGCTCGAAATCGCCATCTTTGAGCCCGGAATAAAGTGCATCTGATCGGCGACGATCGAGATGTGTTGTGTGACGGTGCCAGATTCATCCTTCGTATATGGAGCAATATGCCCTTCGATATAAAGCGGTGCACCCTTTTCGCAGTACGCCGAACAGGTTTCGGCGTTTTTCCCCCAGAGCATCACTTTGTGCCACTGCGTTTCGCGTCTTGTATTGCCGTCCGCGTCTTTGACGCGTTTGTGTGTCGCGAGGCTCAGGCGAACAAAGGGCTTACCGTTCTTCGCTAACTTCAATTCCGGATGGCTTCCGATGACTCCCATAATAACGACACGATTGATTGAACCCATTTTTCCGCACTCCTTTAAATCATCCGCGTTATACGGAGGATTGAGACCAAGGAGTGCGAAAAGCGCATCACCGGACGGCGCGAATTAAAGCGAAATCGAAATCACCGGGAAGGCGCCGTTCGGATTCACGCGTTTGTCTAAACCCATGTGAACGCCGAATATGAACTGCACGGGCAGGTGATAGAAAAGAGTTGAGTCGAGACGGGCTTCAGCGCCAATCGAACCGAACATATTTCCGATTGCACCCGTTTTGTAGCCGTTGTTGAAATCGTAGAACGCTCCTTCGATCGTCAGCATGTCGGCGAAGACGGCTCCGTGCCACCTGCGAATGAACGCGGGGCTCGAACCGAAACCGTGGTACGAGCGCGAGAGCGGCAATCGATATTCAACCGAACCGCGGACAACCTTGCGACCGAGAAATGATCCCGAAGGATATCCGCGCATCAAGAAGCTTGTGCTCGAAGCACCAAGTGCCACCGTTTCAATCGGCAGACTCACGCTGGATGGCCCAAGCAGCAAGCGGTCGAGACCCGGAAGCCAGCTGACACTGAACGCGGTGCTGAACGCATGACGTTCAGGTAACCAACCCAAAATCCGCGGATTTGAAACTTTTGAAAAATACTTGGTCACCGCAAAATCGGTTTTGTCATAGACGAGATTTCCGAACTCCGGCACATAGCGCGCGTGCCCTGCGCGCATGAAGCCACCTTTTTCTGGCGAAATCTCGTAGCCTTTTTGACCGAGATCCTGCCAAAGAACGCCGATGCGCGGTCCACCTTTGATTCGAACGTCCGTGCCAGCCGAGGTCGGAATTTCCGTTCGTTCATGGCGCAAACCTGCTTCTGCTCGCCACTCGTTTGTGGCGCCGGGAATATAAAACACCCCCGAGAGATCGGCCGTGCCCGATCTGCGGTCGAGACCCGACGACGAGAGCCGTTGCCAATAGTCATCGGCTAATATCGTGTACTTCACGTCGGTGACGTGATTCGAATACGCGGCAAAGAAATTCGGTTTGCCGATGCGCGAGTCCGTCGAGACCGAAGCGGCGAGAAAGTGGCGACCCATCGGATCGCCCGAAGACGTCGAAGCCGAAATGAACGCGCCACCGGGAACAAACGCGACGTACGGCATCCAATAGCGAGGAAGTAAATATGGCCAGACATTGAAATCGTGCGCCGTCAGTTCTGCGGGAGTCAGTACGGCTTCTTTTACAACATGCGGAGGCTCGCTCCGTTCGATCAAAAGCGGTACGGTCAGCAGCTTTCCGCTTTTCACGGTTTGATTCGCGTTCCGATCGACGGCTGGCAAAAGTCGAATGTGCGAACCTTCTCCATCGAGTCGCGAATAAATTAAATTCAAATTTGTTGAATCGAGGTCACCGTTGAACGCGCGAGTGACCGAGTTTGTGAGCGGGCGGATCTTCTCGAGCGAAAAACCTTTCGCCGAGCTATTCGGGACGTCCGCCAAGTACAGATTGGTAATGCCAGTGCGATTGGACGCGAATAACAGCGAGCGGTTTCCCTTTGCATCGATCACCAGACGCGGAAATGTGACCGAACCCAAACTA
>JAYSST010000778.1:0-17619 GCA_043720435.1 Bdellovibrionales bacterium | reverse complement strand
CGACTGATCCGGCAAAAAAAGACGGGGCGGAAGGGTCGGAAGCATACAGCGAATATGTCGTCGTTCCTTCAACAGCACCAATAAAAACTCCAAAGCCGGCGGCAGAGCTCGCGCCTTGATCGTCAACGCTGAAATGCCCACCATAGGCGGATCCGACCGAGGCGCTATTAGCGCTCCAATCGATTTGTCCGGCGGCGATGCCGCGTGCGCCGATCACAGTGGCGGCTCGAGACAACGTCGACGATGCACCGACATAGGCACGAGCGTCAGTGCCGATGATCGTTCCCATATTCGTCCCGGCTGATCCGTTTCCTTGAACAACGGATTGAAGACCGACGCCAGCCATATTCGGAGCATTTGAGCCAGAGTTCGACATCGACGTAAGATGCCAGCCGGCGTAACTGGTTCCGTTTAATGCGGCGACCGTATTGTCGGGAGTCGAGTGCGCTACGAACAACGTTGAAGGAATCACGAACTTTTGCGAATTTGAAATATCGAGCGTCCCGTTCGAGCCCGAATTTGAGTTGCCGCCGCCGAGGACAATTTCGATTGCGCCGCCTCCGGAATTGGCGACACCATCTTGTGTCTCCATATAAATGCCCTGACTATCGAAAGCCGAGAGCGGACGAATTTCAAAAAGTTCGGTTGGATTGGTTGCAGCTTTTAATCCGACCGGACCAGAAAAGTAGTTCTTCTGCGTGCCGCCTTGATAGAGACCGTAGTCATTTGCAGTCGCAGTAGAACCCGTAGGTGGCGCGAGATAGACGCCGTACCGGTTTGTAACCACAGCTGCAGGGTGTACGTCGGTCTGAACCAAAACACCTGTCATAAGGGTAACGGGAGCATCCGTCGTGACAGACGTGAATGCCGACGTTAGAAAGCTGGTTGTGCCACTGAGAGCTTCGGCCGAAGAATATAATCCTTTAACGCTATTTGCAGACCCCGGGCCATTTTTGTGAGCCAAGGTGGTGATGCCATTTACCTCTGATACGGCGCTAGAGGACATCGATTGAAGGAAGATGGTCAGTCCTGAGACTCTATCAACCGCAAACGCGCTGTCATCCACAACGGTGCTTAGAACCGCCGCACTTTTGGTCGGTCCAGCTAAGTTTGCTGTTGGCGCCACATCCATTCGCACTGCAACCGTGTACGGCTTATCAGCATTGGTGCGAATTGTGTGCTTTGTATCTAAAACCGCCGAAGGCGTTTCGGTGCCGATTCCCAACATTATCGCGTCAGCACCCGTGCCTCCGAACACGAGCGAATTACTCGCGCCAACTTTGGCGTTGTATCCGATCGCAACTGCGTTCGAAAGACCTGGCGCAGAAGGGCCCGAGCCCGAGCCGAGAAAAATATTGTAATTGCCGGTGTCCTGTTTGATCGCATCGGCAGCAAGACCACCGGCCGCGTTGCCGATTCCGATGTTGTACGAACCCGTTGTATTTCCGTTCAGCGCGCTAACGCCGAAAGCGAAGTTCGAAGTTCCTGTTGAAGACGGAAGCGCGTTCACCCCGAAGGAGGCGGAATTGGTTCGAATCGCTGCACCAAGAATGTTGTTTCTTTTAAAGATCACGTCGCTATCGTCGGAAGTTCCGAGATAGTTTGACGCCGATGTTCCAGAGTTTCCTGTGAGTGACCAACCTGAACCTCCGCCACCGTTCACGGCACCGCCGAGCGTACATGTCGAGACGACGTAAGGAGGACCCGCGGCGCTGGTTTTGGTGAACATGAGAATCATCTGCGCTGGCGCGAGACTTCCCAGCTCGGGGTGAACCACGTAGGTGACAGTCGCGGTCGCTGAAAAATCATTTCCGGAAATCTGCATTGGATTGGCAAGTGTAATACTGCCGATTTTCAAATGGGCATCGGCCGGATAACCGCCGGCGATGCTCGAATCATAAATGTTCCAGCTCGAGGTACTGACACCGGCGCATGTCGAGCTTAATCCAGCAACTGCGATAGAGCCGGCCGCGGGAATCGAGATTGCCACCGTTCCGCCAAAGTTGCAGCTGCACAAGTCACTTCTTTTGAACGTAGAGATCAGCTGTTGTTCATACGAGGTGCGGTTGATCCCTCGTTTGAATCGGGTATGTTCTTTCGTCATGTCTGAAATCAAACTCACCGAGCCGAGTGCCATGATCACGACGATTGCGGTTGTGACGACGCCCTCGATCAGCGAGAATCCAAGGGAATTCAATTTGTATGCGTTTTTCATCGCCAATCCCCCTAGGCTTATCGGGACCTTTTTGACTAAAAGTGACGGAGAAATCGCCGATTTGCATAGCAGTCTCGAAGCGAGACGATGCCTGAGAATAGATGCTTCGCTAAAGGCGAGCGTAACTTTTGATTAATGACGATTAACGAAGTTTCCAGCTGAGACCGCGATCAGGCGTCTCAATTCGGACCGTTTTTGAGCGACCGATATCGAGGGTGAGTTCGATGGATTTGCCATGAGTGTCGAGCGCTTGCAGCTTCGAAATTCGCACCCGTGGCGGCGGTGATCCGGTTTCGCGCTTCAGTGCTTCAACCAGCCGATCCCAACGGATCCATTGTTCAAAACTTTCACCGTGATCGATCGAAACGTACGGACCAACGATGACGAGCCCGCCTTTTGCGACCGCGATCGGATAATTGCCGTTTTCAAACTTTGGAATCATCGACCATTGTATGCCGTCGCGACTTTTGAAAATTCCTTTGGCGCTTGCGAATCGTAGACCTGGCACGGATTGACTTGAGGCCATGTCGTAGATCGCGCGACCGAGCAAATCTTGCGTCGTTAGTTTCAACGGCGGAATCGCGTTCGGGCCGTCGAGACGGTCTTCAGAAACCGGCCACCACAACCAGCCGTGCTCGGGCACTTTCACTTTTCCCCAGCGCAGATATTTTGAATTTACGACCTTCAGCACTTCGGTGCCGACCAGCCGGCGTACGATGTCGGCGTGGGGGAGAGGCGACGACCTCAACTCAAGTCCAGGTTGAAGCGCACGTACCGAGCCGTCTTTCAAATCTTGTGGCAACCAAACGTTGGTGCGTTCGATGAAAGCAGTTCCGTTTTCAATTTGAACTTCGATCCATTCGCCCGCTGTGTTCGCGACTGAATTTACGATCGAGAGTTGTTTGAAGGCCGGCCAGCGATCGATTGCCTTCGCGGTTTTCTTCGGCGTCAATCGAAGCGGCGTGTCGCGGAAGGTAACTCCGCGTTCAATTTGAATTCCTGGATCGCGCATCAGCGCTTCGTTTAATATCCAAGAATCGTGATTGGGTGCATCTTCTCCTAGCACGCGACCGCGTGACCACGAGCCGACAGTTTCGAGGATAATGACCTGTGAACCTTTGGCAATTCGACGATCTCTGAGCGAATCCATTAACGGTTGCGAACGATCCGGCTCGTCGTGCACCATTCGCGCGATCGAAGATAATTTCATAGCGGTTAAAACATGATCTTCTGCGAGCCATCCGTACGATCCGTTGACGACAACTCGGAACCAGCGCTGGACCTGCGTTTCTTTGGTTCGGATTTCCAACCAATCACGAGGATGAAATCCAGACGGAAAACGACTTTCAAGATTAAGGTAAACGGGAACATCCGCAAACGCTCGACAAGGAGCGAAAGAAGTCGCGAAAGCGACAGACAGAAGGAACAAAGGTAGCAGGTACCTTTTTATTCCGAATGTCGGAGGAAAAGGTACCTGGTACCTTTTCCTAGATTGTGATTCTGGTCGTCCGTATTTGAACATTCGCATTTACCTCTCTAGTTTGACTCGTTAATCTTTAGGTAATGAGATTGATGCAGCGAGATAGACGCTATCCAGATCATTTCTGTGCCTTAGTCGGGTTGGCCGCTGTTTGCGCCATCTCGGTGACGACACTTTTCTCGACTTCCGCGCGTGCAAATTCAGTCGATACTTCCGTCAACGAACGTTGGGGAGAGTTCGAATGGCTATCGCCGTGGCTCGAGGGCGGCGGATATTTTCGCGAACCGCGCGATGGCGGGTTTGTTCTGTCGAGTGCGAGCTTCGGAGGTCGTTGGACCGGATGGGCCTCCGTCGACCGCAATCGAAATTCGACTCGGGTTGAAGCACAAATTGCGATCGGAACAAGGTCGTTGATCTCGCGACAACTTCGTTATGCTCCATTGTCAAATGTTGAGCGTGCCTCAGACCCTGCCTTGATCGACGCGTTCGCGGGAGTCACGGGCAGTTGGGGACGCTTCCGACTAGGACTCATCCCAATTACTTTTGGTCTTGAAGATGCGATTGAATCAGAACGCCGGTGGCTACGACCGCTTCTTTTGCGTCGCGGACTGATCGGTCTTCGCGACATCGGCGTCGGATATTCGGTCGCGGCCGGTGGATTTTTCTCAGACTGGTTTGTGCACAACGGAGAATCTGGCGACGACCGCGACCGCGAAATGTGGATGACTGCTCGCTGGGAATATCGACTGCGATCTTCGCGTTCGCAGTGGCGCTGGGGAGCAAGTGGACAAGTCGGACGGACGACTCCGGATTCGACTCATCCGGCAGGCACCACGGCTTCAACGGTTTCTGAACTTGATCCCGATCAAAGCTCAAGACTTCGCTTTGGCGGACTTCACATGGCTTCGACGTGGATCATCGGCGACGGTGAACGCGGCAGTGGTCTCGACCGACGATTCGGTTTTGACCTTGAAGCTTTCGGCGGCGAAATTTTGCAAGACTCCAGGACGCGGCGATTGCGAGCGATCAGGTTTGATCTCGAGTACGAACCTTTGAATCAATGGGGATTCTTATTGCGCGGTGAAGCGCTTGATCCGGATACGCAAGTGTCAAATGATCTTCTGCACGAAGCAGGCATCGGCATTATGCATTACATTTTGCCAGGTTCACTTAAGCGCTCACTGCGCGGCATTCTCGTTGCGACAAAAGAGTGGACTGAAATTCCAGTCGCCGGGCAAACCGAGCCCCGACATCGTGTCGAATTTGTTTTGCGTTTTTCTCCTGACTTGCTCGAATAGGTCTTGAGGGCCATCGCCTGATTTGTTAACTCCTGTGCCAAAGCAATCGCGGGGTTAATATGATTTCATCTTTGGGTATCGTTGGTGCAGGTCAAATGGGTAACGGCATCGCACAAGTTGCAGCGGGCTCGGGTTTCAACGTTCTGATGGTCGATGTATCAGTGGCCGCGCTTGAAAAAGGAATGAAGACGATTGCCGGCAGTTGTGATCGTTTAATCAAAAAAGAAAAAATGTCGGAAGCAGAAAAAACTCAGCTGCTCGGTCGAATCAAAACAGCAAATGAACTTTCGGCTTTAAGCGCGTGCGACATGATCGTCGAAGCGGCCACAGAAAACGTCGATCTCAAAATAAAAATTTTCGGCGAACTCGATCGCATCGCAAAAACGGATGCGATTCTGTGCACGAACACGTCGTCGATTTCGATTACAAAGATTGCAGCTGCGACGAAGCGGCCGGAAAAAGTTGCAGGCATGCACTTCATGAATCCGGTTCCGCTTATGACCTTGGTTGAAGGCATTCGTGGATTACAAACTTCGAAAGAAACCTTTGCTGCGGTTGCGGGACTCGCAGAAAAAATGGGAAAAGTTTTTATTGAAGGTCGCGACATGCCGGGGTTCATCGTGAACCGAATATTGATGCCGATGATTAACGAGGCATTTTTCGCATTGTATGAAGGCATCGCCGAGCCAAAAGGCATCGACGAAGCGATGAAGCTTGGAACAAATCAACCGATGGGCCCACTCGCCCTCGCAGATTTCATCGGACTCGACACGTGCCTAGCTATTATGAATGTCTTGCACGGCGGCCTCGGTGATTCCAAATATCGACCGTGCCCGCTTTTGGTGAAGTACGTCGAAGCTGGCTGGCTCGGCAAAAAATCAGGCCGCGGCGTTTATACGTACTAGAACGAAGGTACCTGCTACCTTTTTGCACTTTTCGGTCGAAAAGTGCAAAAAGGTAGCAGGTACCTTGGGAATTGGAGGTCCGGTGAATTTACCTGAACTGCAGAATATTGAACTTGTGCGCGATGGTGGTGTGCTGATCGCTACGATTGCACGACCCGAAGTCATGAATGCGTTGAATAGCGAGACACTGCGGTCGATCGCCGGACTTGTCGACTTTGCCGAAGCTGACCACGACGTCCGTGTTTTGGTGGTCACTGGTAAGGGCGAGAAAGCCTTCGTCGCTGGTGCAGACATCAAAGGTTTCGAAGCGATGACTGCAAAGGAAGCGAACGAGTTCGCGCGTGCTGGCCAGGCGATTTTTTCAAGACTCGAGGACTTGGCAAAACCCGTCATAGCAGCGGTCAACGGCTTTGCACTTGGCGGTGGACTCGAACTCGCTCTCGCATGCGACATGATCGTCGCGAGCGAAAAAGCGAAGTTCGGTCTTCCGGAATGTACGCTCGGTTTGATTCCTGGCTTCGGCGGTACTGTTCGGCTCCCACGCCTCGTTGGAACTGCAAAAGCTCTTGAGCTCGCTCTCACAGGAAATATGTTGAACGCACACGAGGCGATGGCTGTGGGCCTCGTCGTCAAAGTCGTGCCACACGGCGAAGCGCTGAAAGGCGCGCTCGAACTTGCTCAGGTGATGGTTTCACGAGCGCCGTTCGCGCTCGGCTTTATTAAAAAATCGATCCATTTGGGCCGCGGGCACTCAGTCAAAGACGCGCAAGAGATCGAGGCCGGGCTATTTGGCGAAGTCTTTAAAACCGAAGACAAAAATGAAGGTGTTCGTGCGTTTATTGAGCGCCGTCCGGCAAAATTTCAAGGGCGCTAAGCGCCAGCTAAACGCAGCGCCAGAACGCGAAGTAATTCGCCGATGCTGAAGCGGTGCGTCTGCGCCGCGAGTTGCACGCGCGCGTGTGACAGTAAGCGCTCGTTCCTGTTAAAACGTCCCTATGGCGAAAGATCAGCAGGCCGGTTCTCCGGCATCCGGACAATCTCAAGCGTCGGCCGTGCAGTCGCAGGCACGCTACAAAGCCAAACACGCGGTACGCATTGTTACGGCGGCGGCTCTGTTTGATGGCCACGACGCCAGCATCAACCTCATGCGCCGACTGCTTCAAGACGCCGGCGCCGAAGTTATTCACCTTGGGCACAACCGCTCGGTCCTCGATGTTGTGAACGCAGCTCTTCAAGAAGGCGCGCAGGGAATATGTCTGTCGAGCTATCAGGGCGGACACATGGAGTACTTCAAGTACGCCAAAGATCTTTTGCTGCAAGCCGGAAGTCCGCACGTGAAAATTTACGGTGGAGGCGGCGGTGTCATCGTTTACAATGAAAAACGCGAACTCGAGGCCTACGGAATCGACCAAATTTTTCACCCCGACGACGGACGCAAACTTGGGTTAGAGGGAATGATCGACATCATCATGCAAGGCTGCGACTTCGATTCTCTTGAAGCTGCGAGCTTTTCAAAAGCCAAGTCTTTCGAACTTGATGATCGAAAAATTATTCCAGGTCGCGATCTCGGAGTTGCACTGACGGCGATTGAGGCGAGTGAAGGCAGCGAATCTTCGACATCGAAAATTCCAGCCGACGTATTAAAACGCCTTGAAACTTTTAAGCGAAAACACCCGGGTGCGCCACTTGTCGTCGGAGTCACCGGCACTGGTGGCGCTGGAAAATCTTCGCTCGTCGATGAACTTTTGCAGCGATTGCTCAACGCTTATCCTCAGCTAAAAGTCGGCGTTGTCTGCGTAGATCCATCGAAAAGAAAAACGGGCGGAGCACTACTCGGCGACCGCATTCGCATGAATTCGCTTTCGCGGTCGGGCGCCTTCATGCGTTCGGTTGCGAGCCGTGGTTCGGGAAGCGAAATCGCAGCCAGCCTTCCGCGAATGCTCGATTTCTTGAAAGGGCATGACTTCGATCTCTTAATCGCCGAGACCAGTGGCATCGGCCAAGCGCAAAACGCCATTACAACTCTCTCTGATATTACTCTGTATGTGATGACGTCAGAATTTGGAGCGCAGTCGCAGCTCGAGAAAATTGACATGATCGATTTTGCGGATCTCATTGCGATTAACAAGGCTGATCGGCGTGGAGCGCAAGATGCTTTGCGCGATGTTCGTAAACAGTACCGCCGCTCGCGAAAACTTTTTGAGGCTCCAAGTGAAGAAGCCGATTCGCGCCTGCCAGTTTTCTTGACTCAAGCGCAGCAGTTCAATGACGAAGGCTGTAACGGTTTGTTCTTCGCACTCGGCTCTGCGCTGGCGCAGAAAGAGCTCGGTCGCGCGAAGTATTGGAATCTTTCAAACGAATACAAAGCGCTCGTCAAAGGCGTGAAGCGTTCGACCATCGTTCCTCCGGACCGACAGAACTACCTAGCAGAAATCGCTGCGGGCGTGCGCACGTATAAAAAAGAAACCGAAGACATGGCGGTTGTTGCGACGAAGCTCGGTGCCGTTGAAACCCTGAAGGGCGTTGCGGTCGTCGATGCGAAGTACGTAAAAGAATGGCGAGCGTCGCTCGGTGAAGAGATGTTCGCGAAATTAAATTCGTGGAACGACTTCATCCGTCGTTACGAAGCCGACGAATTTATTTACGAAGTTCGCGGAAAACAAATCAAGCAGCCGATGATTCGGCAATCGTTGTCGGGTACTAAGATTCGACGCGTGGTTGCTCCGAAGTTAAATGATTGGGGTGACCGCGTACGATTCTTGAGACTCGAGAACGTTCCTGGCGAATATCCGTTCACGGCCGGCGTTTTTCCTTTGAAACGCGAAGGTGAAGATCCAGCGCGCATGTTCGCAGGCGAAGGTCCCCCGGAACGAACTAACAAGCGGTTTCATTATCTAGCCAAGGGCCAACCGGCGAACCGTTTGTCGACCGCATTCGATTCGGTCACTCTCTATGGACAAGACCCAGATTTGCGTCCCGACATATATGGTAAGGTCGGCGAGTCAGGTGTTTCGATTTGTACACTAGACGATATGAAAAGGCTCTACGCAGGCTTCAACCTGTGTGCGCCGAACACTTCGGTATCAATGACGATCAATGGTCCGGCGCCGATGATCTTGGCGTTCTTCATGAACACGGCAATTGATCAGCAGATCGAAATGAAAGAAAAGGAACTCGGGCGAAAGCTTTCAAGCGATGAACACGCGAATCTTTCAGCGTGGACACTCGAGAATGTTCGCGGAACTGTACAAGCTGACATTTTAAAAGAAGACCAAGGTCAAAACACCTGCATTTTCTCTATCGACTTTGCTCTGAAGATGATGGGTGACATTCAGTCGTTCTTCATCGAACAAAACATCAAGAATTTCTATTCTGTTTCGATTTCGGGATATCACATTGCCGAAGCGGGAGCGAACCCGATTTCTCAGCTGGCGTTCACGCTTTCGAATGCTTTTACTTTCGTCGAATATTATCGATCGCGTGGGATGAAGATCGACGAATTTGCTCCGAACCTTTCGTTCTTCTTCTCGAACGGACTTGATCCGGAGTATTCGGTCATCGGTCGAGTCGCACGCCGAATTTGGGCGATCGCCATGAGCGACGTCTACAAAGCGGCCGATCGTTCGCAAAAGTTGAAGTATCACATTCAAACGTCGGGCCGCTCGCTTCACGCCCAAGAGATCGACTTCAACGACATTCGGACGACACTACAAGCGCTGCTTGCGATTTACGATAACTGCAATTCGTTGCACACCAACGCCTACGACGAAGCGATTACGACGCCGACTGAAGAAAGCGTGCGCCGCGCGATGGCGATTCAGCTGATCATTAATAAAGAGTTCGGAATGGCGAAGAACGAAAACCCGATGCAGGGTTCGTTCTTCTTCGAAGAACTGACGGATCTTGTCGAAGAAGCGGTGCTCGATGAATTCATGCGTCTTGCCGAGCGCGGCGGAGTGCTCGGTGCGATGGAGACACAATATCAACGCGGTAAAATTCAAGACGAGTCGATGCTTTATGAGCATCTCAAGCACTCGGGCGAACTGCCCGTCGTCGGCGTCAATACTTTTATTAATCAGAAGACTCTGGAAAAAGGTTATGAGCCGCCGAAGATCGAACTTGCGCGCGCGAGTTACGAAGAAAAAACTTTGCAGCTAGATCGAGTTCACGCCTACCAGAAATCTCATGAATCGGAAGCTCGCCAAGCGCTGAAGATTTTGAAGATTGAAGCACTTGCTGGCGGAAACGTTTTCACTGCTCTCATGAAAGCGGCACGTGTTTGTTCGCTCTATCAAATGACCGAAGCCCTTTACGAAGTCGGCGGCCAGTACAGAAGGAATCTCTAGTGAATCAAACAGAGTCGCGTATGCATGAATGCACATTTCTCTCGAGAACAGTTCGAATCGCGATAATGTTCTTCGTTTTTTTACCGTTCTTGGTTAACGGCTGCGCTTCGAAGTCTGACCTGATCGCGGTCGATGCTCCTGGCGGCGATCCCTGGTTTCGTGCGGCTCGAACGTCCGACATCGCGACACTGAAGAAAATGGTTGAAGCCGGGCGCAAGGTCGATGAGCCGAACAAACTTGGCGTCACAGCGCTGATGACGGCATCTCGAAATGGTGGCCCTGAACTGATCAAGTGGTTCATTGAGCAAGGCGCCGACGCGTCAAGGTTCGATCAGGACGGACAATCAGCTTTGGTCTATGCTCTTGTCGGAAATTCGACCGGAATAAAACTTGAACGCACCGTCGAGATGCTAATCAAAGCCGGAGCAAACCCATTTACTGTCGATAAGTTTGGTTTTCAACCGGTTCAGCAGATGCTCGAGCTCGACATGGATGCGCAGGTGCGCGGTCTTAAGTACACGGACCGGAAACCCTGCGACTTGATGCCGGTAAGGCGTGATGAAGTCACGATTAGCAGGGCAGCACGACGTTTGCAAAAAATCGCGCTTGCGGAGTTTCTTGAAGCTGAAGGTTGCTGGTAACCGTGCGAGTCCTGGTATCCGGTTTCGAGCCATTTCTAAATGAAAAAGTAAATCCGACATTCGAAATCGTGCGCTTTGTGAATGCCCGTTCAGACACTCAAGTTCGTGCAATTCTACTTCCGGTTCTCTTCGACAAGGCCTTCGAAGAACTCGAACAAGCGCGCCTTGAATTTCAGCCTGACGTGATTTTGAGTTTCGGACTCGCGGCCGGACGCAATTCGATCGACTTTGAGCAAACCGCTGCCAATCTTCGCGGTCGTGACACCGGTGCCGTGGCCGGAAGCGCCGCAGGTGTCGGTCCGGTCGACAATGCGGGTGTTGTCGGAAGCGGAAAGATTATCGACTCAGCACCGGCATTCCTGCCATCGACCCTGCCGACCGAGGTATTTATGAAGGCCTTGCGCGAAGCTGGAGTTCCAGCGCGTTTGTCTGCGGATGCCGGAACCTACGTGTGCAATGACCTGTTCTTTCAAATGCAACACCACCTGCAATCAACCGAAGTGCGCAGCGGCTTTATCCATGTCCCAAGACTTGCGGTAAGCGAAGAAAGCGAAACGGCCTGGCCTTGGTGGAAGCTCGAAAAAGCAGTGACAACAATCTTTAGCGCGCTAGCCAGCGAAACCCATCCGCGGCGCCGCGAGTAAAATTCTGAAAAAGTTGAGAACGTTAGCCAACCACGTCTGCAATGGCCAAGAATCGGCCCGACAGAACGAGCCGCTTTAGGGACGGTTTTTTGAATTCTCATACACGCGGAGCAATTTTTTGGATGCGCGCTACACGCGCGACCAAATTGCGCAGCGTGGGTGAGAATTCAAAAACGCCACTATAGCGCGAGTTCCATTTTGGCTATGGTCTGCAGTTGCATATTGCTCGTGCCTTCATAAATCTGCCCAATCTTGGCATCGCGCCAAAATTTTTCGACTGGATATTCTTTGGTAAAGCCGTTGCCTCCAAAAAGATCTATCGCGAGTGAAGTGATTTTTTCTGCAGAGCGAGAAGAGTAGAGCTTCGCGATCGCAGCTTCTTCGATGAACGGTTGACCTGAATCTTTCAGGCGAGCGGCATTGTACACAAGCAATCGCGAAGCTTCGAGCATCACGCGCATTTCAGCCAATTGAAACTGTACCCCCTGAAATTCAGCGATCGGTTTTCCGAACTGCTCGCGCGATTTGACGTACGCACGGGTGGCATCGTACGCGCCTTGTGCGATTCCGACCATCTGTGCACCGATGCCGATGCGGCCTTCATTCAATGTTTCAATCGCAATCTTATAACCCTTGCCAACTTCGCCAAGAATGTTGGCCTTAGGCACTTCGCAGTTTTCAAACAAAAGCTCGCAAGTGGAAGAAGCGCGAATCCCGAGTTTGTCTTCTTTTTTACCGACGCTAAAACCTTTATAGCCTTTTTCCACGATGAACGCGGTGATGCCTTTGTAGCCCGCAGATGGATTCATGTTCGCGAACGCGATAAATACGGAAGCCTCTTTTGCATTCGTGATCCAAAGTTTCGAACCATTCAAGACCCACTTGTCGCCTTTGTCTTCGGCGCGAAGTTTTAACGCAAAGGCATCAGAGCCAGAGGTGCTTTCAGAAAGGCAGTAAGCTCCAACCCATTCGCGTGCAAGTTTCGGTAAGTATTTTTCTTTAATCGCGTCTGATCCGAAACGAAGAAACGCGTTTGTCACGAGCGTGTTCTGAACATCCATCAGAACAGATACCGATCCGTCGACGCGACCCAATTCTTCGACGGCGATGCAAGCCATTGTGAAAGTGCCGCCAGCACCACCAAATTTTTCAGGAGACTCGACGCCCATCAGGCCCATTTCGAAAAGTTTCGGTAGCAGTGAAGGATCAAGTTGCGCAGCTTCATCCATTTTCGACACGAGGGGCTTGATTTCTGCCTCTGCAAACGCACGCACAGCGTCGCGAAACGCTGTTTCATCTTCACTAAATGTAGTGATGGCGGGACGTGAGTTTTCGGTCATGGGTAGGGCCTCCAAACGATGTGTTATCGAAGACGTGTTGCGAACCACTTTTAACTCGTAGTAATCTCGCGTCAATATGAATGACCGGGAGTCACGGGTATGACGGCACCAATTCGAGTCTTAGTTGCGAAGCCCGGCCTCGATGGTCACGACCGCGGTGCAAAAGTTGTCGCGCGCGGACTTCGCGATGCCGGTTTTGAAGTCATTTACACGGGGCTGCATCAAACTCCTGACATGGTCGTAGCTGCGGCGCTGCAGGAAGATGTTGATATCATTGGCTTGTCGATTCTTTCGGGGGCTCATCTTCCACTGGTCAAAGCGGTGCAGGAAAAGTTGCGATTGTTGAAGCTCGATAAGCCCGTTTTTGTCGGCGGTATCATCCCCGGTGAAGACGCGAAAGCGCTTTTATCTGATGGAGTTGCTGCGGTTTTTGGACCGGGCTCTTCAATTCAAGAAATAGTCGATCGCATTCACGAAATCGTCGCCGCTCAAGAAAAACAATCCAATCAGCAGCCTTTAAGATGAGCAAAATCCGAGTTCCCATGCGTGCAAAAACTGTGGGTCTCAGTTTTTCAATCTGCATCCTAATCTTGTTAACCGTGACGACGCCATGGGCCCAAGCGGCGCCCGGTGGCCGTAGCGATTTTTTAGCGAACCTTGGTCAAGGAATTAGTAAAAAAGCGGACGAACGATATCAGACGCGATGGACGCTCGGCGATTGGTTTGAAACTCAGCGGAAGACAAGATTGCAAGATCAGTGGCTCGCTGGAAACAAGTCCGACGACATTTATGAATTTTATGTCGGAGGTCGAACTGGCGTTCGACGGACAACGATCGATCAAGTCGAGAACACACTTCGAGTTCGCGCCAACCACGCGCTAGCCGGAGCTTATGCAACGCTTGTCGGTCTTGAAGGTAGTTACTTCGACATCGGCCGCGAAGGGCAAGGCGAGACGTATTTCAATACGTGGGGTTGGGACGGATTTTTCGCGTTCCGTCCGCTTGGCGACTCGGTACAAAACACGAACGTCACTCTGTTTTATGGACTTCAGTATCGAGATGAATTCGGCGGCGAGTACGTCATGAATCAAGCGGCAAAAGCGCGCATGACGATTTATTTAACAAAAGCATTCGGCATCGAAGGCTCTTACCAAATGAACTTTAAAGAAAAATCCAACTTCGCCGCTGACATCGATGGGTCGATCGTCGAGGCAAGCGTGTTCATCGACTTCAGTCTGCTGAGGGTCTTTGGAATTTGGTCGCAGGACTCTAGAACGCGGGTTGACGCAACGACCGGCGTTAAAACCGAACGAAAACGCGATTCGATCGATGCGGGTCTCAAGATTTTCTTTTGATCCAAGCATCAGAGTTCGCTACGACTTAATCTATGAAAATCCAATTCGCTTCTAAAAGTTTCCGTCTCGGACTTTTGACTGTACTGGCGTTCGCCGTCGTCGTCACCGTCCTGAATTTAAGTGCTGCGACTGCGGGACCAGCTGACAAAAATCTAGAAGTACGAAACGCAATATTGGGCGAACCGAAGCAGATGACTTTCACCGGACCCCGTTCTGGCGAAGGATATTTCAGTCACGACGGTAAACTTCTAATTTTCCAGAGCGAGCGCGAGCCTGAAAATCCATTCTATCAAATTTATATTCTCAATCGCGAGAGCGGACGCAGCGTTCGAGTTTCACCAGGGGCTGGCAAAACGACTTGCGCTTGGATTCATCCGACCAAAACTAAGGCGTTATTTTCAAGTACGCATTTAGATCCCGCGCTAAAAGAAAAGGCCGTAGCGGAGTATGCGGAACGAAAAAATCCGGTTAAAGGAAAGTACTCTTGGAGCTTTGACGAAACTTTCGACCTATTCGAAGCTCCGATCGAGTCGTCTTTAAAATCCGGAAAGTCTGTCGATCCTAAATCTTTGAAGCGCCTTACGAAAGAAATGGGATATGACGCCGAAGGTTCTTATTCTCCGGACGGTCGCAAGATTGCTTTTGCATCGAATCGCGCCGGTTACACTGAGTCGCTCAGCGAAGAAGACAAGAAAACGTTCGTACAGGACGCTTCATATATGATGGACATCTACTTGATGGATGCCGATGGTTCGAACGTCGAACGACTGACAACGGCTCGCGGATACGACGGTGGTCCGTTTTTCTCTGCGGATGGTAAAAAGCTGACGTGGCGCAGGTTCTCGGCAAACGGTCAGACCGCCGAAATCATGATCATGGATTTAAAAACGAAAAAAGAAGAACAGATCACCCGCATTAAAGCGATGAGCTGGGCGCCGTTCTTTCATCCAAGCGGTGACTATTTGATTTTCACGACCAACAAACTTGGATATTCTAATTTTGAATTGTTCATCGTCGATGCCGCTGGCGGAAACGAGCCCGTTCGTGTTTCTTTCTTGGACGGTTTCGATGGACTTCCCGTATTTCTGCCGAATGGAAAAGAAGTTGCGTTCACTCGCAAAGACGAAAAAGGCGAATCGCAAATTTATTTGTCCTCTTGGGACGACGGGTGGGCGCGTTCAGTGCTCGGTCTCGGCCGACCGGTTCCGGTAGCGACCGAGCTCGCAAAAGAAATTCGCGAAGAAGATGCCCGTCAGTGGGTTTCGTACTTGGCTTCGGCTCCATTCAAAGGACGAAAGCCAGGAACTGTTGAAGAACGAACGTATGTCGATGGCATCGGCAAATACATGCGATCGATGGGCCTCGAGCCTGCGGTGGGAAAAAACTTTGCGCAGGCTTTTGAGTTCACAAGCGGAATCTCTTTAGGACCTTTGAATCGCATGCGTTTACGTGAAGACGGCGTGGGCCAAGATTTGAAAATCGAGACCGATTGGATGCCGCTTTCGATCGCAAAATCTGGCGATGTCATGGAGGCGCCGATAGCTTTCGCGGGTTACGGAGTCATGACGGCTGCAACCGATAAAATCGCGGCCTTCGATTCGTACGAGGGTCTCATTGTCTCCGGAAAATGGGTTGTCGCGCTTCGCGACTTACCAGCCGATATTCCATCTGAAAAACGTTTCCACTATCACCTCTCTTCACGTCCTCAGCACAAGGCGCTGGTGGCAAAACAAAAAGGCGCCGTCGGTTTGATTCTGGTGGATGGGCCATCCAGCGGTCCAAAATCAAAGAATCTCGCAAAATTAAAGTTTGAGGGCTCCAGCGAAGTCGGCATTCCGGTCATTCACGTCTCGGGTGAGGTTGCCGAAAAGCTTTTTGCGAAAGCTAAAACTAAACTTAAAGACAAAATGAAAGACCTCGACAAGGGTGTCGCCTGGAATCAACCGCTTGAAACTTCGATTGGCGGGAAAGTCGACCTGCAGTTTGAAAAATCGACGGCGCTTAATGTCCTCGGGCGCCTTCGTGGAAAAATTCAGAAGCTTCCGCCGCTGGTGATCGGTGCGCATGGCGATCATCTTGGGCTTGGCGAAAGCGGAGCCTCGCTGGCTCATGAAAATGAATCTGGATCTGCGCACTATGGTGCCGATGACAATGCTTCTGGTGTCACGGCGATGCTTGAAATTGCGCAGTCGTGGAGCGGGTCAAAAAAGAAACCAGATCGCGACATTATTTTTGCGATGTGGTCGGCCGAAGAGCTCGGCGTGCTCGGTTCGACCTTCTTTCTGAAAGAATGGAAGACGGAAAAGCCATTTGCATACCTCAATATGGATATGGTCGGTCGACTGCGTGACACATTGACGGTGCAGGGTCTTGGTTCGGCGACAGAATGGCGTTCGCTCGTCGAAGCTTGGGCCGGAAAAATTCCGATGCCGATCAGTACGACTTCCGATCCGTATTTACCGACGGATGCAATGCCATTCTACATGGCCAAGGTGCCGATACTTTCGTTCTTCACGGGGGCGCACGGCGAGTATCATTCGCCGCGTGACCGTTACGAGACGTTGAATTTCAAAGGGCTCGTGGACACGGCCAAAGTTGTCGACCTCGTGGCTCAAGATCTTTCAAAGGCGTCGACTCGACTGACTTGGGTGAAAGTGGAATCGGCCAAAGGGCAGGGTGGAAGCGAAAGCCGCTCGTTCCGGCTTTACCTCGGAACCGTGCCTGACTATTCTCAGGAGGGTGTTAAGGGGGTCAAAATTTCGGGGACATCAAAAGATTCTCCCGCGGAAACTGCAGGTCTTAAACCGGGCGATGTGATCGTGGGCTTGGGCGGAATCAAGATCGATAGCATTTACGATTACGTGTACTGTTTGCAGGCATTGAAAGCCGACGTATCGGTTCCGATGAAAGTAGTCCGCGCGGGGAAATCGGTCGATCTGACGATCACTCCACGATTGAAATCAGGCGGCTAGGGCACCGCTCAAGTTGCCTCGACTGGTTGACTCGTCTGGCGCTTGTCTCTAGCGTCGGGCAATGGGCGCCGATGCAGACCTGATAGGTCTTCTTTTTAAAATAGTCTCGTTTTTCATTCCGTTCCTGTTTTCGCTTTGCGTGCACGAGGCCGCGCACGCCTGGATGGCGAAACTTTGCGGAGATGACACGGCCGAACGCATGGGTCGACTGACGCTAAATCCGATTGCCCACGCCGACATCATTGGCACGGTCGTTCTCCCAATCTTGGCGGTCGCAATTCCAGGAGCATCGCAATTTATTTTCGGCTGGGCGAAACCGGTTCCGTATAATCCCAACCAATTGCGCGATAAAAAGAACGGCCCCTTCTTGATCGCACTCGCGGGTCCCGTGTCGAATTTGATTCTCGCGTTCATCGGCGCTTT
>JAYSST010000777.1:0-2442 GCA_043720435.1 Bdellovibrionales bacterium | reverse complement strand
AACCCATAGAAGAACTTTTGGGTCTCAGAACTCAGTTTCGTGATCGCATGAAGCAAGACGAAGAGAGAAATTAATATGGCACACGCATATCGTTTAGGAAAATCGCCAGGTAAAATGGTCCTCTTGAACACGAAGGGCGAAACCGTCCGTGCGTTTAGTCTCGTTGACGAGAACGCGGGGAGCGAAGTTTCCTCGAAAAAAGTCTTCGTGATTCAACGTAAGGACACACGTCGTATCGAAACACATTTCGAGACCGAGTCGCTTCAGGCGTCGGGTATCGAATTTGTCGTTTTGGGCGAAACATCAGCGAAAGAACTGAAAGTTCGCCCACTCTCGATAGGTAATGCCGGTTCACTTTCGTGGAACGAAGGGCAAGACACTTTTGCTCCGAGCCACGATCTAAATGAAGAAGAAGATCGTAAAGACCTCGTTCTCGTTGGAAAGTGGGTCGGTGGCGCTCAGGTTTTGATGATCGCGCTGATCATTCTATTGGGCCACCTTCTTTCGAGTCAGCAACCAGAAGAATCGGTTACGACGATCCGCGCGGTTGAACTTGAAGTCGAGAAAATAAAACCACCAGTAGTTGCACCGATGAAGTCTCCGCAAAAAGTCGTTCAGCAGGTGAAGCCCCGCGTTCAAAAAGTCGCGGTTAAACGTCCGCAACCAAGAATTATCACGAAGAACGCTCCGAAAGTTCCAACAAAGAAAATCGTGACGGCACAAATGCCTCGCACGGCTCCGGCTGTCGAGAACATGGGTGCACTCGGTGCACTTGGCGGACTCTCGAAAAAGAAGCAGTCAGGCGGCGGTCTTAATCTTTCGGGAGCTTCACTCGCTCGTGGAAGTGATGCAGGACAAGGCGGCGGCGGCGTAGGTCGTGGCGGTTCGGGCGGAGTTTCTGGAGCTCTGTTCGGCAAAGGTTTGATCGCAGCTTCGAACGGTTCAGGAGCGCGCGCCGGTTCGGCGGGTGGCTACGGAACTAAAGGTAAAGGTGGCGGTCGTGCCGGATACGGAACTCACAACATGGCTGGCGCTTCAGGCGGCTATGTTGCTCCACTCGATAGCGAATCGTTTGTTGAAGGTGGTTTGACTCGCGAACAAGTTGAAGAAGTCATTGCTCGTAACATGGGTCAGATCCGTTACTGCTATGAAAAGAATCTTCAGTCCGAGCCTGGTTTAAAGGGTCGCGTTGCAGTGAACTTCGTAATCGGATCTAGCGGTCGCGTTTCGACAGCACACGTTCAACATTCATCGGTTGATTCAATGAAACTCGAAGGTTGCGTTGTTTCGCGCTTGAAAGAATTTAGATTCCCGCAGCCAGTTGCTGGGGTGAACGTTCAAGTTCAATATCCATTTAGTTTCCAGCGCGGTTACGCTTCGAACTAAGCCCGGCTGAAATTCATCAATCGGCTTTTTGCGATCGCCGATCTCTTGTGAAACCGCTCCCGAAAAGAGCGGTTTTTTCACGTCTGATTCGCATGTGCTAAACGCTTAACAAGAAATGAACACCGTTTGAGGCTTTCACTAGTGTCTCTAGGGCGTTAGGTCGACTGGCTTTGGTCGTCTTACGGCCGGAAAACGGCGCTGTTTTGAAGGTTCGTAAATCCAAGTTTCTCCTATACCGATTTGCTTCGATTACGAGGCGTTTTCGTGCCGGCACACAAGCCGCAATGAATAGGACGACCTCTCATTTTGGGAGGCATCTTTCGAGGTGTACGTATGTTGAAACTAAAGACAAAGCGCATGATGGCGCAAACGACTAAGACTCATCAAAACCTAGGATTGGTTGTGTCGCTCGCACTGGGTAGCCTGATTCTCGGCCTCGTCGGCTGCGGTTCTCCAAGTTCGGATCCAACGTCAGCTTACAAAGGTCTTGGAGCGACTGTGAAGCCCCACAATCTGGTGGCTCGCGATCAGTCGGTTCTTGAGACCGGAGCTTACACGATCGATCAAGAGAAAGATGCAACGGTCATCGAAGGTCAGGCGCAGTCTTTCAAAGTCACAGTTCGCACATTTCAAAAAGTTGATTCGTACGACTTGAGTCTCGTAAAAGTTCCTGGAGACGTGTCTGGAATCTCGCTTTCAAAAGTCGACGGTGAAGAAGGAGTTTTCCAAATCAATTGGACGGCTCCGAAGGGAACAGTTCCTGTAGCTTCACCTTCGCGATCGGTTCCTTACCGCCTCGAAATCTCAAACGTAAAATCTTCGGATCCTTCAACTGTTACGCTCTTCAATAGCGTGACTCGTACTAAAGACTTCGAATTTAAAGTGGTCCGTACTGGCACACGTCCAGAAATCACGAAGGACATCGAAGTTCCAAAGGAAGTCGTACAAGGTTCGGTTGTTCCATTCACAGTAGAAGTGATGGACCCGGCTTCGCACGATGGATTGGTCCCACGTCTCGACATTTATTTTCAGGGAACCAACAAAACTGAAGGTGGA
>JAYSST010000776.1:0-6062 GCA_043720435.1 Bdellovibrionales bacterium | reverse complement strand
GGTCCCCAATTTCATCACAGCTGAAAGGTTCGCAATAGTAAGTCCATTACACAAGCAGTGCCGTTGCGTCGAGCGGGTCTGATAGACTTGGGGAGCTTTAGGATGAAAACCGTTCGAGTTTTCGGAGGTTATCGGTTGGGAGGACAGCACATTGGAACAAAAACCACGAATCGGCAAACCTGGCGGCGTGAAAGGTGTGGCGGAGGCTTTCAAGAAGCTTCGTCAACAGACGATCAGCCAGGAAATCCGCGGTATGCTCGAGGAGAGCGCGAGGCGCGAGAAACGCCAAGGAAAGTGAGATATAGGTTGATTTGTACCCATACTAGTGATATTTTACCAATATGAAGGCGAAGGTTAGGTTTTACCTAAAAAACGTCCTTCATGGCCGATAATGTTCACGTCAACGATCAGGAGTTTTCGTATGACTACGTTGACGACGAAAAGTTGATCGAGGATTTCGAAAAGTTGGTTCTAAAGGAATTGGGAGTGAAACTATGAAAAAGCTAATTGTTTCCATTAAGTCTTCGAGCGAATCGCTCTCTAGTTTCAAAAAAGCATTGAAGGAAGCTCGCAAGGGTCGCCTTAAGGGAGATCATTTCGAACTCGCGTTCGACACAAAAAAAGATTTCGACCGCTTCGTTAAGAACCTCAGCGTCTTATCGGCGATTCTTATTCACAAACCAAAATCTGTTTACGAGCTCGCCAAGCATCTCGACATGGATGTTTCGAACCTTAACAAGCTGGTTTCATTTTTCGAATCTATCGGCGCAATCAAAATTAGGACTTCGACAGTCGCCGGTCGTACTGTGAAAACGCCTTTGGTTGAATACGATCAAATTGAATTTGATCTGAAAGTCGCCTAGCTAAAAAACAGTGTTAGATTGTAACAGTGGCGCCTTTCTGCGTCCACTGAGACTTCAAATAGTCCGCAAATTCTGGGACGGCTGTGGACGCAATCCCGTCTGCCACGAAAACTTCGTAAGTCGAAAATTCTTGGTCGACGTCAAAGCCTGGGGCGGACGAGCGATTCGATTTCACGATCTTAGACACTCGGCGACCACGATGATGATCGCAGGTCATATTGATCTGAAAACGGTGAAAGAGATTTGCGGCCACGCGGACATCGCAACAACGATGACGTATGTGCATTTGATCTCTGGAGCCGTCGAGCGCGTCGCACAAGTGTTCTCCGTCACTCGCAACGTTCAGCAACCGCAGTTGCTCATCGCAAGTGCGAGAGCCATTGGTGAGGTCGATGAAGCGAACGCCGTTGAAGGTGAACCATCGCTCACGGCGATGAGTGCAGCGAAAGGCGGTGGACCGAACTAATTGTCGAGTGAACTGAAACCGAAAGTGGATTTGTGAGTCGCCGAAAAAACCAAAAGCGACTCGCAACTGCGACGGAAGACGACCGAGTTTGTTTTGTGGTGGACCTTCGGTGGACCATCGGAGCGAAAAAAGAGAAACGAAGAGCCGAGAGCGGCGCCGATGTAGCTAGTAATTTTAAGTAGTTAAATTGGTTGCGGGGAGAGGATTTGAACCTCTGACCTTCGGGTTATGAGCCCGACGAGCTACCAGGCTGCTCCACCCCGCGACAGAAAGGAATGCCTAAAGAGGGCTAAGAGTATGCTCTGGCCACCCTCGCCGTCAAACCTTATCGCTGAAGCACAAACAGATTTAAATGCCTAAAATAGCTCACGAAATGGAGTTTCAGTGATTCTGATCAGTTTGTGGTTAAACTCTCAGCATCGTCGAACTCAGCTCCTGAATATAGAGTGCAGAAAAACCTTATGCCAAAGCCCGCATGAATTCTTATCGATATGTGCCAAGACTTCTTCAAGGAAGGCCGTCTTTTTAATGCGAAGGATCGCCTCTGCACCGCTACAAATTCACTTTCAGATTTCTTCCGAGAAAACTCATACCCAGTCATCTGGGTCCGTCAAGAATTCAAAGCAGATCTCTCGGACGCATTTCTTTCGATGCGCAAACAAGGCATCCAGATGACCATCGAAGGAACTGACGGAGCTAAATTACTCCCAGAACTTAAAGTTCAACCAACGGATCTCGAGATCATCAAAAAGCGGTACAGTGCTTTTTTTTCAGACAGAAATGGATTCTCTGTTAGCAAAACTGAAAGTCGATTTCTTAGTGCTAGCTGGAGTCAACACACCCGCCTGCATTCGCACCGCGGCCGTCGACGGATTCCAACGCGATTTCGAAATTATATTGCCATCGACTCTTACGATCAGGGTTTTCATGAAGATACAAAGCGCTATCTAGAAGGACGCGTCGGCACTTTTATGCCGAACGCCGAAATCACCCGAAAGTTTGCAGTTCTCAGGAATGGGTGACTTTGTAAGTGAGTCAGGATAGGCCGTAGGCCATGCAACTCAATAAGCTCGGTATACGCTGGATCAAAAGGCGAGTTGGCCATAACCAAACACCGACAGACTCGATCGACTTTTTGATTGATGGTAACTCTCTTTTTGATCTATTGACTGCAGGAAAGCGAGACCTCGTTGGCGTCTTTTCGCCGCGTTGGGAAGATAACGAAACAAAGGCAAAGATCTACAAGGCCGAAAAACTTTCGGATCTTACCGACCATCGCGTTGTAGTTTTTGGATGCGGCGAATGTTGTGACATTGGCTGTGGCGGGATCACGATGTCCGTCGTTCGAGAACGCGCACCGAACCGAATTGTTTGGCGCGATTTCGCCTTTGAAAACGAGATCGATGAGGCTGTGACCGATAGGACTTCCTACGCCGCGATTGGTACATTCGAATTTGCAGACGAAGAGTACTACCGAGTCATCGATTTAGCGAGTCGGTCGAAGACCGACTCAACCCGTTAAACATGAATCCAGATTCACCCATAACGATTTATGCGATGGTCGGCCTTATGGGCTCAGGAAAAACAACATTGGCTCTGAAGATCGCAAAAGAACAGAGCGCGTTGTTTCAGTCGCTTGATGGAACGATCAAAAGTTTTGATGAACCTGTCGGCAACTTAGAAGGTTACGAAAGGCTAATGGGCAAGGCCCTTGATCTCATGTTCTCGAAGGCCCTGCAGGCTCTCCAGAGCGGCCAGTCGGTTGCGTTTGATGTCGGACGTGTAACGTGGATCATCGAGCTCGCCGAAGCGGCGAACGCGAAAATTGAACTTTACCACTTCGATATTTCCCCTGAAGAGAGATGGCGCCGCGTTCAAAAGCGTAACAACGAGAAAGTTCAGGGCGTTTATCATTGGACGATGAGCAAAGAGGAATTCGATGCACAAGGACCTCATGGTCAATTGCCTGCTCCCATACCGGGTTTAAAGGTCATTAAGGTTACTGAATAGCAGCACTGGGTTCGCCACCGAAGTGCTCGGACAGAGAAGTTCTGATGAATTTTTCTGGAGATCTCAACGTCTAAGTCTTGTCGATTTAGGACTCGGATGCTTTAATTTCCGCCTACGAGGTAACAAGATGTTTAAGCTTCCGGTGAGAGTCGGTTTATTTTCAGTAGCTTCTTTTTTGATTGGGCCGTGCATCGCACATGCTGACAACCTCGATATTTGCGATCGTGGCCGCATCGGCGAAATTATCGCCGAACAGGTTGGCGCCACATGTGACAGTGTCCCGTCCGAAAAACTGAAAGACATCTGGTCACTTTTAATACTTGGCGATGACCAGCTAACCCATCTTCCAAGGGGTGCTTTCAAAGATCTTCCCTCGCTTAAGAGCGTCGAGATGTGGAATAGCCGGATAGAGCGCCTAGAGCCGGATACATTTGAAGGCACTTCTGGATTTTTACGGTTCACTTTAAAGGGATCTGCGCTGACTGAAATCATGCCCGGTGCATTCCGCGGACTTCCGGACGCGTGGTCTATCAATATCACGGGGACTAAGCTTAAAAAAATCGACGCTGGCACTTTCGAGGGTCTCTCGCCTGATCCACTAGCGATCGACCTACAGGACAACGAGATTGAGACAATCGATCCGCAAGCTTTCCGGGATGTTTATCTGATCCATCGGATTAATTTGTCAGGAAATCAGATACGGAAGATTTCATCGAAAACCTTTTTTAACCTTCCAAATCTCATGACTCTTCAAATTTCCGGCAACGGGATTTCTGAAATCGAAGACGAAGCTTTTAGCGACCTTCCTAAATTGCTTCAGCTTAATTTGGATGACAATAAAATCAGTAGGTTATCGAAGGATATGTTTAGGGGCCTTACAACTCTCGACACTTTAAAACTAAGTCGCAATGCTATAACTACGATTCCAAGACACGCATTTGAAGGCACTCCTCGGCTCGCTGGCTTGTATCTTAGTAAAAATCAAATTCGAACGATTGAGATATTTGCTTTCATGGGTGCCTCTGTAAAAACGCTTTCGCTCTGCGAGAATTATGATCTCAAAAACGAAGAGGTACGGTCTCCCTTCTCGGGCCTTTCGCCGGATGCGCAGGTTCTCTGGTATTCGTGCTGGGATTAGTGAGATTCCACTGACGCCTACGGAATCGCGGCGTAGTAAACACCGTCGATCGGAATGTCGCACGCGCCTGGCACGAGCCTCGTGTGACCCGGAACCAGATAAACTTTTGTCCAAACATTGCCAGCGGCCGAAATTCGGGTCGCGGGACGTGGGTCGATATAGATCACATCGCCGTTCTTCAACTGGCCGCACGGCTGCGATGCTGTCGTAGGCGCCGGGCGAATGTTGACGTTTCTCCCAACGTTCGCCTGAGCAACACGGGTGGCGATGTCTCGAGGTAAATTATCGATCCACGTTCTAACGGTCTGAAGAATTTTGCGACCTTCCTCGCTCGTTTGTAGCGAATCGAAGCCGGCAGGCGGCATCGCCGGCGCAATACCGTTAGCGCTCAATGCCCCATAGAGCAGACTTTTATCTGGATCCCCTGCTTCGAACCATCCGCTGCGCACGAAAAAATCTAGCGTCGCGAACGCATCAGGAATTTCACGAAGATCTTTATTAACCAAACCTTCGTGACACTTTAAACATCTCTCTGGCTTCCGCAACTCTCGCGCTATCTCGAGATACTGCGCTCGTTGTTCCTTCAAACCATCCGTCGTGAGCGCATTTCTCCAGGCGAGAAGTTCGATATTTGCGTCGACGTTTTTCAAAGCAGCCGAACCGCAATCGGGTTGATAGTTGGCGCTCTGAGACTTCGCAAGCCGAACGACAGTTTTATTTTTGTCTTCAACAATAAAGATCGATCCGTCGCTCGCGACAGCAAAACCAGTCGGTGCACCTTTGGGGCGCAGGCCCTTAACCGGTCCCCAGCCGGATATTAATTCATCGTAACGGGCAAAATGCTGACGAAGGCCTCCGCGCGGATTAATCGGCGCCTCACTAGTACATCCGTTCGGGAGTGAAAATTTGTATTTCTCGTTTTGCGGCCGGCCAAGTCGGGGCAATCCATCTCGATTCACGGGGTAAGCAACAAACCGATGCCCCGTTGAACGATGCCCGTGAAAGCTCATCAATAACTTTCCACCAAGCTCGGGTGCGAACATCGCACCCTCATAATAGCCTGCAGCTAGTGGTGCCGCGTGCGGCGGAATTAAGGAGTACGGGCGTTGATAGTCTTTTAGGCCCTGAATCGGATTCCAACCGCAGTAAAACGGGTTTTCTCCGTGAAGCTTTTTAATTTCAGCAACTGACGTAAGGTTCGATGCTGGTTCGTTTACGACCAGTTTATCCCACTCTGGAGAAACCGCGTGGTTGTTGAAGCAGTACGGCCATCCATAGTGCCTGACGCTTCTGGATTGCTTGAGCGGCACGACGTTGAGCTCTTCGTAAGGCTCTTCAAGTTCGGGGAAGTCTCGGCTGTTTTCTCCTTGAATCAAAAATCTGCCGCTCGGATGAATGGCCATTGCCATGGAATTTCTCAAACCTTGCGCAACGACTTCGAAATCATTCAACTGTAAGCCCTGCGAGTCGGTCACCGCAGAGAGCTTAGCTTTTGACACCTTTTGAATCGTCGCCATCTTCTGCTGAAACTCTTCATTGCATCGCCGCTTGTACTGCCCGTCACTTTGAAAGCAGTGGTCCGTAG
>JAYSST010000775.1:0-6069 GCA_043720435.1 Bdellovibrionales bacterium | reverse complement strand
TTTCTCGATCGGACGATAATTTAACGCGGGAAAAGTGCCGATACCGCCGGCCTCTGAGATCGCTACGACCATCTCGACGTTCGACACCAGAAACATTGGTGCGCCGATGATCGGATATTTAATATCGAGCAGTCGAGTTAGCGAGGTAGAAATTTGCACAGAAAAAGCCATGCCGAAAGTCTGACAAAATTTCGGCGCTTCTGCGAGCACTTTGCGAGCGGCCGAGAAGCAGGAGCCGGAATTACTCGACTTCGCCATCACCCAGGCGTTATTACTGGAAGTCAGATGAAATGTAATGTCTCGAAAACTGGTCGCGCCATCCGCCTACTTTTAGGCATCGCGCTCATCGCCTGGGCCGTCGCTGGCGGTCCACCCTGGACTTGGGTCGGGTTGCTCGTTGCTGCAACCGGCGCTTGGCGCCTCTGCCCCGTCTTCCTTCTCTTTGGCGTCCGCCAAAACGAATAGGACTTTTGGTCATCGCTAAATGAGCCGAAATGACAGATGAGGTTTTCCAATGGCTCGGATCATGTTGGTCGACGACGACCGCGAACTTTTGAACATCGCTTCTGCGCTGCTTGTGCACGCGCAGTTCGAAGTTTTTTGTTGCGAGACTGCGATCGAAGCCTTGGATCAAATTCGTAAGCAGGAGTTTGATGTGATCATCACCGACGCCAACATGTCTCCGCACACCGGGTTCGACTTGATTCGTTCGGTTAAAACTATACCAAGCTACGACCTCATTCCGATTGCTATGCTCACTGGTCGTCGAGAAAAACGTGATGTCGAACGCGCTCTCGCAGTAGGCGCCCAAGATTACATTGTGAAACCGCTCGATCCAGAATTTTTCATCAAAAAAGTCGGTGAGCTCGCGCAGCTGAGTGAGAAAAATCGGCGCACCGCTCGCTTCGCCGAAGTGACTCTCGACGATATCGCGTCCTGCGAAATTGCACTCGTTGTCATCGGCCTCACAGAACACGGCGTTTTGTTGGAATCAGATCACAGTCTTCAGGTGGGGAGCCTCGTTCGTATCGATTGCGAAATTTTTCATAAAATCGGAATTCCCAAGCCGCAAGTTCGGGTGACGAGCTGTTCGTCCGGGAAAATTGAAGGAACATTCGAGATCAGAACGAAGTTTGAAGCGTTTGATGAAAAAGGTGTCGCTAAAGTGCGAGCTCATATTCATTCTCGAATTCTTCATGACAAACGATCAATTAAGGCATCATAAGGAGCGGAAAGCGCTATGCATATTCTTTTAGCTGAAGACGATCCCGCAGTTTCGATCGTGATCCAGATATGTTTGGAAAAAATCGGCGGGCACACGGTTCAACTCGTCGGCGATGGCGCTGCAGCGGTCAGCCATGCTCAGCGCGAGGCTTATGATCTCATCATTTTGGACGGTATGATGCCGATTAAGTCGGGCTTGCAAGCGGCGACCGAAATTCGTGAGAGCGGAATCTTGTCTACGCCAATTATTTTTTTAAGCGCTCGCAATGATGAACGCGATATCCAGGCGTTTTTAAATCTTGGCGTTGGTTTTATTGCTAAACCTTTCGAGCCTACCCAAATCTGCATGAAAATCGATTCGATTCTACTTCAGGCCCGCGCGCAGGGGGCTAGTTGACCATTAAGTCACAGCTCAATTTGTTAACTGCAGTCGTCATCGGCGGATCCGCATTCGCCGGTCACGAGGCGTTCAACACGCGTCGTGAAATCGACGTTTACGATCAAGTCATGAACGAGTCTCTTGAAACACGGTCGGTTTTACTGCTGATGGAAGACTTGCCATACCACGACGAAACCTTCCGGCGCCTGACTGTCGAAAAAGATCGGCTCAAAGAAGGCGAACGCAAAGCGGCGTTTACGAGAGCAGTGACGACGTACGCTACAAAAAATCCGATTGAACTTCGTCGCGCAATTCGCAAGGGGCTTAAAGTTGAAGCCGATCACTATGCGAAGAACCGCGGTAAGCGCGACGAAATCGAAGCGCGCTTCGAGACGTTAATGCTTGTTTCCCTATGTATCTTGGCCCTTGGAATTATCCTGATTATGATGACGGTTCATGGCCTTATTTTTAAGGGCTTAAATCGCCTTTCGCGACGAATGCTCGACTTTCTCGTCGATCGCTATTCGTTTCAATTCTCGCAACCGGATCAATCCGAACTCGGGGATTTGCAGCGAACGTTTAACTCGCTCGCTCAGAGAGTGATAAATACAACCGATGAATTGAAGCGACTGGATTCTGCAAAATCCGAATTCCTGTCGATTGCGAGTCACGAACTGCGAACTCCAATGACTTCGATCAAAGGTTCGCTTTCGCTTCTCGCTTCGGGAGTTGTCGGTCAATTGGATCTTGGTTCTCTTCGCCTCATCAAAATTGCCGAAGGTGAAACGGATCGTCTGATTCGACTGATCAATGACCTGCTCGATCTCGCTAAGATTGAATCCGGGGGACTTCCGCTGCATCTAAACTGGATTCAGTGGGACGAGTTTTGTGAACGAACACTCGACGGAATCGCCGGCCTCGCCCACAAGGCCGACGTACGACTCGAACTAGTAAGTCTGCCTCTCGTTGAAGTGAATATCGATCGCGACCGCATACAGCAAGTTCTGACGAATCTCGTTTCGAACGCGATTAAATTTAGTCCAAAAGGCGGCGCAGTTCGTGTCACTCTTAGTCGCGCAAAAACGGGCGAAATTGTCGTCAGCGTCTCAGACACGGGCCCAGGCATTAAAGCTGAAGACCGTGAAATGATTTTCGAAAAATTCCGCCAAGGTACCTCCGCGGCAAATCCATTGGTCAAAGGTACTGGACTCGGTCTCGCGATTGCCAAGGCACTCGTCGCTGAACACGGTGGATCCATCGGCGTCGAAAGTACCGTCGGAGTCGGATCAACGTTTTGGTTCTCGTTGCCTAAGTGGCGCGAAAAAGAATTAGCATTGAAAGCAGCTTCATGAGTCTCGACGATGTTCTGGCGGAGTTAAAAAAGACCTACATCGACGCATTGCCCGCGCGTGCAGCGTTGATTGAACAGCTCCATGCCAAACGTCAATATGCAGAAGTCGAAGTTGAATTTCACAAGCTAAAAGGGACCGGAAAAACCTACGGCATTCCAGAAGTCAGCTCGATTGGAGAAATCGCCGAGCGCCTCAGCGAAACCGCCGGCCCAGTCGCCGACGAGGCCATTGTCAGTGCTGTCAGTTGTCTTCGCAAAGTTACGATTGCACGGGCGCAAGGAAAAGAACTGGATCTAACGATCGATCCAGATTTCTTGCACCTCGGCGAGCTTGCGAAACGCCTTTAATAGTTTAGAGTCGGTCAAATGAACCAATCAGCTGAGCTCATACCAAAATTGCAAAAAATCTTTGCCGCCGACCGGGTTCTCACCGACACAGCATCGCTACAGCATTACGGTCGTGACTGGACAAAACATTATGACATCAAGCCTTCGGCGATCGTATTCCCGCTGTCGACACTTGAAGTTGCCGCTCTTGTAAAACTCGCTCGAGCTCTAAAAATCGGACTGGTTCCCTCCGGCGGTCGTACAGGACTCAGCGGCGGCGCGTGCGCGCTGAACGGCGAGATCGTCGTCAGCTTCGAAAAGATGAATCGATTTCTTGAATACAATGAGCTTGATCGCACTGTGCGCCTCGAGCCCGGCGTTGTGACCGAGTCGCTGCAAAATTACGCGAAGGAAAAAAACGCTTATTATCCTGTCGATTTCGCCGCGCGAGGCTCGAGTCACATTGGTGGCAACATCGCGACGAATGCTGGCGGCGTAAAGGTACTGCGCTATGGATTAACCCGCGAATGGGTTGCAGGTCTGACGGTGGTTACCGGTGCGGGCGACGTATTGGAACTAAACAAGGGCCTTGTTAAAAATGCGACCGGGCTCGACTTCAGACATTTGATGATTGGCAGCGAAGGCACGTTAGGTTTTGTAACTGAAGCGACCATTCGCCTCGCATCGCCGCCAAAACCGCTGACGGTCATGGTGCTTGCAATTCCCGATCTGGCATCTGTGATGAAGGTGTTTAATCGCTTTCGTGCGTCACTGCCACTGACGGCATTCGAATTCTTCTCGGATGTCGCGCTGAAAACTGTGATCGATCATACTCACTTGCCAAAACCGCTAGGCCAAGAATATCCCAACTATCTTTTAATTGAGGTCGAGAACACCGATGCTTCGACCGAAAACTCGATTTTGGAAGTCTTCGAGTCGTGTGTCAGCGAAGGTTGGGTCTTAGACGGAGCCATCGCTCAAAGCGACGCCCAGGCACGAGACTTCTGGCGACTTCGCGAAGATATCTCGGAGGCATCTGCTGCGTTTTCTCCCTATAAGAACGACGTATCGGTCACGATTTCCAAGGTTCCCGAGTTTCTCGAGAAAACGGATGCGGCGTTGAAGACTGGGTATCCTGACTTCAAAGTTGTCTGGTTCGGCCACATCGGTGACGGCAACATGCACATCAATATTTTGAAACCTGAAGGGCTCGCAAAAGACGTGTTTATGAAACGCTGCTTAGGCGTGAACGACGTGCTTTTTGACATCATCGACAAGCTTGGTGGTTCGATCTCGGCTGAGCACGGCGTCGGACTCGTAAAAAAACCTTACCTGACGCATACGCGTTCGGCTTCGGAAGTCGCGTTGATGAAGTCAGTGAAGGCGGCTTTTGATCCAGATGGTATTATGAATCCGGGGAAGATTTTTTAGTTTGAAGCGGGATTAGTGTCAGAGGGCCAGAGTCCTTACATACTTTTGAAACTCCGGTTGCTCACGAACTTTTCGGATTGTCTCATTCTCAGTCGGCAGAACGAGATTTGGAAATATCCTCAACCACCGTTCTGGGATCATAACTGCGTTCCACTCCATAGGCTCAGCCTCCGACACTTGCAGTTGGTCGTAGCCAAAAGCTTCAGCTAATTTACGAAGAAAAATAATCTCGTCGCTAAAATCTGACGTTCCCAAATGAACTACTTCTCTCACCCGATTGTCCTCAATCAATATCGAAATCATCTCGGCAAGGTCACCAACAAAAATTCTGTTCTGAAGGATGCCAGGCGGTACCGAGACTACTACGCCGTCAGCCAATTTCTTCAGAAATTCCTCGGTTCTTGCTATTCGATTTGGTGCCCAACCATGTACCCCTGCGAATCTAAGAATGAGCGAATTCCGGCAAGTATTTATAAGCTCGATCTCACAACGGGCTTTGAATCTTCCGTAATCACTTTTGCTAGCTGGTGGGTCGGTTTCGCGATGGGATTTAGAGACATCAGCATCCACCGCGTTTGCGGAAGATGCATAAATATATCGTGCGCCACGTTCATTGCAGTATTTTATAAGCGATTGGTGAAACTGAAAGTCTTCTTCCTGCTCGCCCCTTGCGAGATTTACGACAGTTCCAGCACCAATCGAAGACAACAGCGACGAATGAGAAGACGACAGTAGAATAGACTCGACCGACTGGAGGTTGAAGTTTGTTTTGCGTGCTGCATGGGCTGCCAAAACACGAACGCCGGGTTTTCTGCGAACTATCTCAGGCACCAAATAATTGCCCAACCATCCCGACGCACCTAGAATTAAGATCGGATCTGCGATGCTCATTAAATCAATTTTCTTAGACGATTCAAACTTTGTCTAGAAATGTCACATCATTGGGTTCCAGCGACCCTAGTCTAGTGACAATATTCCGGCCGACACGGCGTAAAAATTCCTTCGATGTAGGCCACTGTGAGCCCAACTGCCACCAACAACAGAATAAATATCAATAGCAACTTTCTCTTGCTCACGGCTCTAAGTTAGAACGAACTAGAGTGCTGATCAACGAGCAAGTGTCACATCAATTGACCGAGCTGCAATTCTTGTAGCGTTGAAATGCTGACTCGCACAAACTTCGTCGCTGATTAAAATTTTTCTTGCGAGGTGTTTATTCCGAGAAATTCCACACCGGGTCCTCTGGCGACCGCGATGACCAAGTCGAGTTTTGATTCGAAACATGCGGCCGGAGGCGAATCGCACCCGAACTCAGCACGACCGCCCTGTAAACGCGAAAATTTAGCTTTAAAAATCG
>JAYSST010000774.1:0-2454 GCA_043720435.1 Bdellovibrionales bacterium | reverse complement strand
TGAGAGTCGTCTTGCCCGAATCGATGTGGGCCGAAATCCCGATGTTTCGAACCTTTGAAATGTCTGTTGATCCCATATAGCTCCCGGAGCGCGCCAGTTATCGAAGCTTTAGCCCGAATATCATATACCTGCGGCTCAAAAATTTTGTGAGCAATGGTCGTAACATAGCCGGGTTAACCAGTCCACCATTGGCGCGAACAATAAAGGCGCGCTAAAGTGGTTTTATGTCCGTTGATTTGAGCCATGAAATTGTGAGTTTCGTTACACGAGCAGACCGAATTCGCTCGGAAGTCTTTGGTTTTGCCTCTTGGAGAGGCGAACAGGCGGCCGTGATCGAGGCTCTGGCAAAGGGGAACGACGTTTTAACGGTCATGCCGACCGGAATGGGTAAAAGTCTTTGCTACCAAGTGCCGGCGCGACTGTTTTCAATGTCCGAAGTCGCAGCCGGAGATGCCGCGCCGAAGTGGGCGGCGGGTGATTCGCGTCAGCGACTCGTGCTGGTCGTTTCGCCGCTGATCGCGCTCATGAAGGATCAAGTTGACGCGGCGCGCGCGAAAGGTCTAAAGGCCGCGGCCATCCATTCGGCAATGCCTCGCGAACAACGAGACAAGACTTTGGCCAAAGTCGCGCGCAGAGAAATCGAAATTCTTTACGCGACTCCCGAACGATTTCGGCAAGAGGCTTTCTGGAAGGCGCTCAAAGACGGGGGCGGAGTCCGATTGCTCGCCGTCGACGAAGCCCACTGTATTTCGACGTGGGGTCACGACTTCCGACTCGATTATTCGCGTCTCGGCGATCGTAAACGCGAACTCGGGAATCCACAGACGCTGGCACTGACCGCGACTGCGACCGTCGAGACTCAGGCGGATATCGTTCGGGAGTTGAGACTGGGCGAGGTATCGGTCACCGCGGGCGGTACCCCTGGCGAACGTGAAGCGACAGTGATTGTCTCAAGCATTTGGCGACCGAATCTCGCGATTCAGGTTCTCGAAACCGGTGGCCTGGACGAAAAAGTTCGCGCGTTTGCAATGCTTCGACATCTGCACGCGGGTCCGACGATTCTCTACTTTTCGCTGATTCAGACATTGAAAAAATTCAGCGACGAAATTGATCGTTTGGGAATGCAACACTCGATTTATCATGGCCAGCTCGGGGACCGAGCGCGACGCGATCATCAAGAAGCTTTTATCGGCGGGACAAGCGACCTCATGCTCGCGACACCCGCGTTTGGCTTAGGAGTCGACAAGTCGAATGTCCGATTGCTTGTTCACGCCGAAATGCCCGGATCGATGGAAGCTTATTATCAAGAGATCGGTCGAGCCGGTCGCGACGGCGACCACTCGACGTGCGCGATGCTTTATGATCCGGACGATGTGACGATTCAAAAAGATTTTGTGAAGTGGTCGACGCCGGATCCGGGATTTATTCAGGGCGTGCACAATCTCATTTCACGAAACGAGATGCGCGCGCGCCAAGAGGGGTTCGATTACCTTCGTGAGCAGATGAATTTTTATAACAAGCGCGATTATCGAGTCGAGACGAGCGTCGCTCTGCTCGAACGATGGGGAGCACTCGAGGGTCGTGAGCCGCGCGATTGGAAAATCGTCGCTGAAATCCCCGAAGAGTTTTTGGACAAAGCTAAATTCGAAGCAAATCAGAAACGTCGAGAAGAGAAACTATCGAAACTTGCCGGATATTTCGAACAACCTGTGAACGAGGCTCCTTGTCGTTTAGCCAGCATTGCCCGGAGTTTTGGAGAGAATGTGAAAGATAAAAAATGTGGAGTATGCGATGCGTGCGATCTCGCGTTTTCCTGATCCACACTTAGCCGGTCCCGAGGGGATCGTTTCGATTGGCGGCGATCTCGAAGTGCCGACGCTGATCGACGCGTACACGCATGGAATTTTTCCCTGGCCGCAAGAGGGACTGCCGATGCTGTGGTTTTCTCCTGGCGAGCGAGGCTGGATAGATCTTTCGAAGGAAATTCCGGTGCCGTCGCGATTCGAACGTAAATTTGAGAAGTGGAAACGCGAAGGCCGCGTCGAAGTACGAATCGACACTGCGTTTCGAGAAGTATTGAGTCACTGCCGGGTTTCGAAGCGCAAAGGCCAAGACGGCACTTGGATTCTACCAGAAATGGTCGATGCTTACGTCCGACTCTTTGAGGCCGGCCTTGCGCACTCGATTGAAACTTGGCTCGACGGAAAACTAGTCGGTGGGCTCTACGGAGTTTTTATTCGCGGAGTGTTCAGCGGCGAGAGCATGTTCCACACCGAGCCGGATGCCGGCAAAGTCGCGTTGCTTACAATGTTGCGCTTGTTGAAGAATTCGGGATTTGAGTTCGTCGACGTTCAAATGGTCACTCCGATCGTCGCCCAGTTCGGCGGAGAGCTGGTTTTTCGCGACGAGTATTTGACTAGACTTGATCTCGCACAAAAGCGGTGGGAGCGTGAA
>JAYSST010000773.1:0-2454 GCA_043720435.1 Bdellovibrionales bacterium | reverse complement strand
TGCTCTTGCTTTACGGACTCGGTTGCCGAGTCAGCGAGCTGATTGGTCTCGATCTTTCGGACTTCAACGAAACCGATCAATGGCTTTCGATTCTCGGTAAAGGCGGTAAAGAGCGCGCCGTACCGCTGACGCAGAACCTTGCAAGCGAATTGCGTGCGTACTTGGTCGCCGCTCGTCCTGCACTTCTGAAAGAGCCGACAGACGCGATTCTCATCAACGACCGCGGTCATCGGCCTTCGCGTGTCGATGTTTGGCGTTGGCTTGCGAGCTGGTCTGAGAAAGCGGGATTTTCTGAACCCGTCAATCCACACCGTTTCCGTCACGGCTGCGCGACAGCGCTTCTCGAGTCGGGCGCCGATTTGCGTTCGATCCAGGTGTTGCTTGGTCACGCTTCGATTCAGACGACGCAGATTTACACAGCTGTCGCGAGTCGGACGATGAGCGAAGCGATCGCGAATCACCATCCGCTCTCGGGGCTCGATGCTCCGCTCGACAAAGAATAGTCCGAGCTTCGGAAAAATGCCGCGATCGCCAAACTTCTGATGTGAAGCGTGATACCGCTCGCCGGTGTCTTGAAATTGCGTACGCATGCTCGGATGAAATCAATCATTGTGCGTTCGGTGATGCTCAAGTCCGAAGTGTTTCAGCGGCTTGAAATTGAAATCCAGCTGGTGCCCGGGCTTCCGACGATACAATTTCTAGGCTTGCCCAGTCCGGGACTGCGCGAATCAGCGATGCGCATTCGAACCGCGCTTCGTTCGGCAGGTTTTCAAATGCCGCGTGGCCGACAAATACTTGTCGACATTCGGCCGCGTGACGAAAAAAAACACGGCCGCGGTGTCGACCTCGCCGTCGCTGTCGGTTACCTCATTCTTACCAAGCAAATCGATTTGCCGGTCTTCAACGACGTTTGTTTTTATGGCGATCTCGGTCTCAGCGGTGACGTCATGGCACCGAGTGACTGGGAACGCGTTCGAGTTTTATTGTCGGGAGCCCTAGTGACCGGTGGGGGACCGGTCGATCATCATTTTCGCGGAGGCCGAGAAGGGGAAGGGGTTCGAGTCGTTTCGCACTTGCGAGAACTAGAGTCCTCGCAAGTCATGAGTCCGCTGATCCAAACGGCGAGTTTTGATGACGACGAGATTGAAAGTCGATTGAGTTTAGAATCGCAGCAGGCCGAACTCGCGGTGATCGCGGCCGCCGGCGGACACTCGCTTTTACTGGCCGGACCGCAGGGCACCGGCAAGTCGACACTTGCAAGAGTGATTCATCGCCTTCGTCCGCCACCGACAGCAGATGAGAAATGCGAGATCGAAACCTGGTCAGGAGAAGATCGGCGACCGTTGGTTGAACCACATCACACGGCGAGTGAACTTGCGATGGTTGGCGGTAGGCAGCCGCCAAGGCCCGGTGCGATTACCCGAGCACACTTGGGAACGTTGCTTTTGGATGAAGTTTTGCTTTTTCGTCCCGAGGTCCAAGAAGGTCTGCGCGAACCGCTTGAAACGGGTTTCGTACACTTGGCGCGTGGGCCCGATTCTCGAAAGTACCCAGCTGAATTTCAATTGCTCGGGACAACCAATCTTTGCGAATGCGGCATGTGGACGCCGGTTTCCGAAGATAATTGTCGGTGTAAGAGCAAAACACGAGAAAGATTTGACGCGCGCCTTCGAGGACCGTTTGTAGATCGATTTCAAATGCTGGCTTACACGAACGATTGGAAGCCGGCACAAGGAACAGTGACGCTTGATCATTTGATCGAGCGGGTCATGCGTGCGCGGGAATTTCAAATCGCGCAGGGCCGTCTGATCGGCAACAGAAGATGGAGGCCGAGTGGGTCCGCAAAAGTTTTCGCGAAGTTGCCGAAATCTGGTTCCGAACGTCGACGGCTTTCGATACAGCGCGTAGCTCGAACGTTGGCAGATCTGGACGCGAGAGTTGAAATAACCGACGAAGATATTTTTATCGCACGAGCATGGGCGTTAGAAACATTTGAGCAGCTTCATCAGTCGTCGCCGGCATCGACGGCGCGTCGGTCTCGCTAGGTGCTGGAGCTTCGCTTAGCGGACCTTGTTGATGGACATGAATCCAAAGGTCTTCGCGTGTCGTGGCTCGAATGCGAGCGCGCATGTCGTCGGCTTCGTAAGATTCGTCGGCGGGTGGTGTGCCTGTGAAAGCTTCGACGACGTCTTTCCAATTCTCATACGCCATGCGCTCTAGTTCGATGTGACTTTCCATCCCGCTAGACCCAAATGTGATTTTATCGAGCGCTTTGGCTTTAATCGCTCGCCACTGAGGCGAAAAATTCAGCAGTTCGTCAGCGATGAGCGCGAGTATGGCGACGGCGGCTATTCGACTGGTCAACTCGAACGCAGCCTCGATTTTAATCTGCCGCATCAGCGGCGGGTCGGCGCGGTCGATTCTGCGATTAAATTCTTGTCGTAAATCCTTCCA
>JAYSST010000772.1:0-2459 GCA_043720435.1 Bdellovibrionales bacterium | reverse complement strand
GCGGACTTGGTATGGGTTGAGACTTCGACACCGGATCTTCAAGAAGCACGCGAGTTTGCTGAAGCGATTCACAAGGTCTACCCAGGAAAACTTTTGGCTTACAACTGCTCGCCTTCGTTCAACTGGAAAAAAAATCTGGATGATAAGACGATTGCGAAGTTTCAGAAGGAACTTGCTGCCATGGGATATAAATTCCAGTTCATCACTTTAGCTGGTTGGCATTTGTTGAATCACCACTCCTTTGCGCTCGCTGAAGGCTATAAACAGCGCGGCATGTCGGCCTATGTCGAACTTCAAGAAGCAGAATTCGCGGCCGAAAAATCAGGTTATACCGCGACTCGCCACCAACGCGAGGTTGGTACGGGATACTTTGACAAGGTTTTGATGGCGGCGACGGGTGGTTTGGCTTCTACCGGAGCGTTGACGCATTCGACAGAAGCCGAGCAGTTTAACGTTCCTGTTCAGCACTAAAGGAATTGCCGTCCGCCACTAGACTTTGACAGACTAGTGGCGTGGACGACATATCGACTTCAGAACTTCGCCAATATTTCGATGGATCGTCAGATCTATACTGCGAACTCGATACTGCCGGATTTTTCCTATACGTCAGCGCTGCGTGGACCAAGAGTCTCGGCTACGAACCAACCGAGATCGTCGGAAAAAACTTCACCGTTTTCTTACATCCTCAAGATGCTGCGCGCTCGACGGAAGCATATAACGACGAGGACGACAATCGGCCCGACAAAGGGGCGTTCCGTAATCGATACCGGCACAAAAATGGAAAGTACCGCACGTTCCTTTGGACGGGTCGATTTGATCCGAAACGGAACATCATGTGCACACACGCTCGCGATGTTACAGCGGAAACTTATCGCGCCTCGTTGTTGACTCGTGTCGCTGCAATTCAAGACTCGTACATGAAGCAGGAGCCAAATAAGAGCGGTCTATTTGAGAAATTGCTTGGTGAAATCTGCAAAGCCACAGAAAGCGAAATCGGATTCATCGGTGAAATCGGCGAGCATCTTTTGACGAGAGAGAAATTCGCGCTCTATGCGACGAATCCCAAATTCTCCGCCGATAACCTGGCGAAGTTGACCGCTGAAGTTATCGAAACTAAGCGCGGGCGCGCTGACGATACGTTCCTCACCGTTCCACTGTTTTATCTTGGCGACTTGATCGGGATGTTCGCTGTTTCAGGGCGACATGGCGGATACGATCAAGAACTCAGCGCGAATTTAAAGACTCTTATCGAAGCAACTGCGTCCGTCGTAGGACTACACCAAACCTCGATACGTGAAAAAGCCTTGCGTGAACGGTTCATGGTTGTTGTCGAAAACCTGCCGATCATGCTGACCGAGTATGATACCAATGGTCGCCTCACTTGGGCGAATAGATTTTTTCACGAGAAAACGGGAATACCCGATTCAGCTATGAGTTCTTCTGACGTACTTGATCTGATCGTAATGGATGAAGCCGAAGGTCGACGCGCAAAGGAGTTCATGCTTTCGGGTAGGACGGATTGGGAAGACTTTAGTTTACTCCACACGAACGGCACTACGTTTCCGACGACATGGACAAACATCCGATTAAAAGACGGTCGCGCAATTGGCATCGGGCAAGATTTAACTGATCGACGCTTGGCCGAATCAAAGATGATTCAATCATCAAAGATGGCTTCCCTTGGAGAAATGTCGGCCGGTGTTTCGCACGAGATCAATAATCCACTGGCCATCATTCAAGGAAGCGCGTTTCGGGCGATACAAAATCTCACTGCGCCTAACGGTAAATCAGCTGAAGTTGAAGGCGATCTCAATCGTATTATTCAAAACTGCCATCGGATTGCGAGTATTGTTCGTGGCCTCCGCGCATTTTCACGCAGTGTGGATCACGAACCGTTCATCCCGACTCCTCTCAACAACGTCATAGAAGACGTGATGAACCTCGCTCAAGAGAGATTCAAGAGCCACGACATCAAAATTCACATCGACGGGGACTGCGAAACCATTATTGACTGCCGACCCGTTCAACTCGTCCAGGTCTTGATGAATCTACTTAACAACGCCTTTGACGCCGTCAGCGATCAATCCGGAGCCAAGTCTGTTTGGATCAACGCGAAATTGGTTGGCTCAGATCGTCTTCATCTTTCCGTTGAAGACTCGGGCCCAGGAATTCCCGCGGCACTTCAAGATCGTATTCTCGAGCCATTCTTCACGACCAAAGAGATCGGTAAAGGCACGGGGCTCGGGCTAAGTATTTCGAAGGGACTCATTGAATCTCACAATGGCCGCATGTGGTTGGACTCGAAATCGAAGCGCACGCGTTTTGTAATCGACCTGCCGATTCGGCACGATCTTGATATTTAAGAACTGGCCCACCTCGCTGTGCTTGGTGGGCGTTTTGCCTACCAAATGGCGGTATGAATCAATCTTGTCCGTATTGCCAAAAGACTTCAGAAAATT
>JAYSST010000771.1:0-6121 GCA_043720435.1 Bdellovibrionales bacterium | reverse complement strand
CTTTGACAGCTGCGCAGAATTCATCGACGGATTTCGTTTGAAGTTCGAGATCGAACACGTTGATGTCAGCGAACATTTTAAAAAGGACGCCTTTGCCTTCCATCACGGGCTTGCTGGCGAGCGGACCGATGTCGCCAAGACCTAAAACGGCCGTGCCATTGGTGATGACTGCAACGAGGTTTCCTTTGGTCGTGTAGTCATAAACTTTCTCGGGATCTTTGGCGATTTCGAGGCAAGGTGCAGCGACTCCGGGAGAATAAGCGAGAGACAGCGCGCGTTCGCTCGAAACCACTTTGCTAGAAATAACTTCGACTTTTCCGGGCGTCGGTTTCGCGTGATATTCGAGCGCGTCTCGATCAAGTTGGGTCTTCTCTTTTGACATTCAATTCCTCGATGCAGCTACGCGTTGTAAAGCTCAAGCGTAGGGAGGGGCCGCGTTTATGTCAAACTGGTGAAAACCCTTTGGGCGCCTTGGCTAAGGGAGTTCCCGTCGCTCGTCCTTGATTATGCCTCATTATCAAACACGAATCCTGACATTCTTAATTGAAGTATGTCCTGAACTCGCGAACGCACCTCACAAGACGGTGCTTTTCAGACGCTTTCCTTTGACAATAAAAGCCTGCGATCAGTTGATCGAGTCCACCAGTTGGTTCATTTTCGACTGTTTACTGCTCAGTATAGAAGGTTTTTTTAGAAGGAGACCGGTTTATGTCGACTCATTCGCAAAATGGAAGTTCACGTTCGGCTTTGGCGCCAAAGGGTCCGCGCGATGTCGTTATCGTTGATGGGATAAGAACACCTTTCGCAAAAGCCGACACAAAGTTAAAGTCGGTTCATCCTGCGGAGCTTGGTCGCATCGCGCTTAAAGAACTGCTCGCGCGCACCAATCTCGACACGTCGACGATCGACGAAGTAATTATCGGAAATACCGGCAGCCCTTCAGACGCAGTAAACATCAGTCGAGTGATCGCACTCAATGCCGGAGTTCCACAACGCGTTTCAGCGCATACGGTTCATCGGAATTGCGCGTCAGCTTTAGAGAGCATCAGCGGAGCCTTCGACAAAATTAAAGCGGGAATGGCAGACGTGGTTTTATCGGGCGGAACCGAAAGCATGTCGCAGATGCCTTTGATCTATTCAGCGGAAGTTACGAAAGCGATTGCTGGGCTCGGGGCTGCGAAGACGCCTTTGCAGCAGGTGAGTGCGCTTGCCGGAGTTATCGGCGCCGATTTAAAATCGATTGTCGGCCTGCTTACGACCAGCCCAATGGCAAAGGCGCCTTACAAACCGCGAATTGCTATCGTTGAGGGTCTAACGGATCCATTCGTCGGAAAAAATATGGGCGACACTGCAGAATTGCTCGCAAAAGAGTGGAGCATCACGCGCGAAGAACAAGACAGATTTGCCCTGCAGTCGCACCAGCGCGCAGTTGCTGCGCAGAAGAACGGTCTCTTCGCGCAAGAGATCACACCGGTTTTTTTGCCGCCAAGCTACAAAGAAGTTGTCGAGCAAGATATTGGACCGCGCGACGGTCAGTCGATGGAAGCGTTAGCGAAGTTGAAACCAATATTCGATCGCAAGAATGGAACCGTCACAGCGGGCAACTCGTGTCCGATCACCGACGGCGCAGGAATGGTTCTGATTATGAGCCGCGAGAAAGCTCAGGCGCTCGGTTACAAGCCGATCGCTCGAATTTTGTCGTACGCGTTTGCGGGACTCGAACCCGAGCGAATGGGCCTTGGTCCGGTGTATGCGACACCGATCGCACTTCGCCGTGCGGGTCTGGCTCTCGCCGACATGGACTATTATGAATTGAACGAGGCGTTCGCGGCGCAGGTTCTGGCGTGCACTCGTGCGTTTGAAAGCGAGAAGTTCGCGCGCGAGAAACTTGATCTTCCAAAAGCGCTCGGCACACTCCATATGGATCGATTGAACGTGAACGGCGGCGGTATCGCTCTCGGTCACCCCGTTGGAACCACCGGCACGCGATTGGTTTTGACGTTGATGAAGCAGCTCCAGCGCAGCGGTAAAGAGCTTGGTCTGGCTACTCTCTGTATCGGAGGGGGTCAGGGCGGCGCAATGATCATTCAAAATGAGTCTTAATACATCCGGCTTCGAGGAAAAACACAGCATGAGCATTCAAGAATCTATTCGTATTGTTCCGAAGGGTGATGTCGCACTGATTGAATTCGATCTTCACGGCGAAAAGGTGAACAAGCTTTCGACTCCCGTTATGTTCCGACTTCAAGAAGTCATACAAGAAGTCGCAAAGGGACCTTACAAGGCCGTCGTTATCATCTCTCGCAAAACCAATATCTTTATCGCCGGCGCCGACATTGAAGAAATCAAGGCGATGAAAAAAGTCGAAGATTATCGAACCGCGGTCAACAAGGCGCACGATATCTTTAATTTCATTGAAGACATGAAGATTCCTGTAATCGCTGCGATCAACGGCGCTTGCATGGGCGGGGGATGCGAATTGATTCTCGCTTGCGATTACCGAATTGCGACGGACGAGAGTTCGACCAAGATCGGACTTCCTGAAGTGAAACTCGGAATTATTCCAGGCTTCGGCGGCTGCGTTCGATTGCCACGTACGATCGGGTATCAAGCAGCCCTTGATATCATCGTACAAGGTAAAGCGGTTGATTCTCGCAAGGCAGAGAAACTCGGCCTCGTAGATATGGTCGTGGCGAACACGATTCTCGAAGACAAAGCAATCGAGATGGCGAAAGGAGTGGCAAGCAAAGGAAAGCGCATGAAACGCTTCCAGCCGAAGGGCGCTATGGCCGTCGTCATGGAGCTCGCTCCCGCGAGAGCTTTCGTCATCGGTAAATGGAAAGATGGAACTAAAAAGCAGACCGGCGGGCACTATCCGGCTCCGCTGAAGGCCATCGACGTGATCGAAAAGACGTATGGCTATTCGAACCGAACAAAAGCACTCGCAATTGAACTCGACGGATTTTGTGAAGTCGCGGTCACTGAAGTCTCGAAAAACTTAATCAACGTATTTTATCTGATGGAGTCCGTGAAGAAAAAGACGGGCGTTCATGGCGAAGTGAAGGGTCATCCGGTTTCGTCAATGGCTGTTCTCGGTGCCGGTACGATGGGCGGAGGCATCGCCTATGTCGCTGCCGACAAAGGCATCGAGGTACGTTTAAAAGACATCAACAACCAAGGTATCTCGATCGGGCTCAAGCACGCCCGCGATCTTTGGGATAAATTGGTGAAGAAAAGAAAAATCAACAGCTACGAGTTCGCAAGAAAAATGGCGAAAATTTCGGGCGGTCTTGATTATGCGGGCTTCGGCCAGCTCGACGTCGTTGTCGAAGCAATCGTTGAAGACATGGGCGTTAAAAAGAAGGTGCTCGCTGAAACCGAAAAGCACGTGAAGAACGATTGCATCATCGCGACGAACACTTCTTCGCTGTCTGTGACAGAAATGTCGAAAGCGATGGCAAGGCCGGAAAATTTTGTCGGCATGCACTTCTTCAATCCGGTTCACAAAATGCCACTCGTTGAAGTTATTCGCGGGGAAAAGTCGAGCGACGCAGCCGTTGCCACGATTTTTGAACTTTCGAAAAAGATGGGTAAACTTCCAGTCGTTGTAAAGGACGGACCCGGTTTCTTGGTGAATCGAATTCTTGTTCCGCTGTTGATTGAAGCGGCGTGGTTATTAGAAGACGGGATGTCGATCGAAACAGTTGATCGTCGGTATAAAAAAGAGTTCGGCATGCCAATGGGACCGTTTACGTTGATGGACGAAATCGGGATCGACGTTTGCATCAAGGTTTCAAAAATCTTTCACGAGTCGCTCGGTGATCGCATCATGATTCCAACGGTGATGAAAAAGCTCGCGGACAGCAAACGTCTTGGTAAAAAGAGCCTCAAAGGTTTCTACCTGTACGATGAACGCGGAAAACAACTCGAAGTCGATACGACAGTTTACACAGACCTGGGGTTGCCATCACCGACCGATAAACTCTCGGCGGATGAAACTATTCGCCGAGGGATTTTTCCGATGATCAATGAGGCCGCGTTGTCGCTCATTGAAGAGCGGGTGGTGGAGACGCCAGACGAAGTCGATTTAGCGATGATCACAGGCACTGGCTTCCCGCCGTTCCGTGGTGGTTTACTTCGTTATGCGGACACCGTAGGAGCTAAGGCCATCTGCGATGAACTCGAAGTTCTGGCGGGGAAGTACGGGCAGCGCTTTAAGCCGTGCACGCCTTTGAAGAACATGGCGAAGACAGACCGCCGCTTCTATTAGTGTCGCTTCGCCGGGAAATTCCGACGCCGCCCTTCGGGCGCCTGCTACGCAGAGGCGTCGAAATTACCCGGCTGCGCTGCCGACCGCACGTCTGCAGTCGGATTCGGACAAGGGGTCTGTCTCATTCTGAGACGATTCGGTGTTCATGTCTTTTACAGCTGTTGGCATTCAAGGGCCCTCGATTTGACGGCCGTCTCAAAGCGAAATTACACGTTCGCCGTGGGGTAAATGCTTGGCCCGGAGCTTGCCCTTACCTTTAAACAGGTGAGGTGCTCGATGGAAAACGTAATGTCGATCCGAAAACTTTTTGTACTGATGCTTTCAGTCGCGAGTCTTTCGGCCTGCGCGAAAAAAGAAGGCGAGACAGCGGTCGGCCGCGGTGCGGGTGCTGCGGCTCCGACAATCGCCTGGGCGGAGTCAGTAGGCATTAAGGTTGCGAACGGCACTGTGTCTGCCCAAGCCTCTCAGCAAAGTTTGTTTCAAGATGGAGTCGCTGGTTTCGTGGATGCTCAGCTGCCGCCTGAATTCTTAGGATTCGTTTCGGCGACAGCGTCGAATGGAACCGGATTTTTCTTTGCGGGAAAAGTGGAACTTCAAACTGGCGTTTTAAATCCTGCTGCGAGTTCGGCTCGCATCAGTGTTCGAACGGATTCTAAACTTTATGTAGAGATTCGCGATGAATTCACAGGTCGACCCGACTCAACTGGAAAACCAGTCGATCCGATCGTACGCGGCTTCCAATCAGCGTCTGGATACGTACAGGGCAACCGCGCTTATCTGAAGTTCACAGACAAGTACGGTAGCGTCGAACTGGACGGCACATTCAATGCCACGACATTTATCGGAACCTTCTCCTACGACAACCTGTTGAGCGAAGGCGGTTCGGGCGGACCTGCGGCCGGTGTTGTTGGACAATTGCAGGTTCCGACTTGCCAATTCTTCCGCTGCCAATAAAATAGCGGCGTATGCCGCAATCGTCCAAGCCAATGTCAGCTTCCCCGTTCGCCTTTTCTAGACCGACGCTCGATTGCGTCGTCGGCGGGCGTTCTGCGCTCGACCTTTCAAAACTCGAAATCTCAAACCGTGAACAAGCTGGCGAATTTGTCGAGGCCTACGGTTATAGCCTCACTGATCCCGCGCAAATGGAAGATCTGTGGGCCACGCATCGTCGTGCACTTGCGATGATCCGCGAACAGCTTCTTGATGAGGGCGAAGAGATTCCGGTCGAACTTCACGACCCGACACGACTCGAAGACATCACCGACCTGTTGATCTATGCAAGCAGCACAGATCCGGCACAGGCACACCTGCAGAAGTGGTCGTGCGCTCTGCTTAAAGTCATGCACGTTTATGTTCATTTACGAAATGATCTGTTCTCGGCGTTTCGCGATCAAATTCAGCAGCAGATTTTAAAACCGCTCGAAGCGTCGATCACCTACGTCGACGGGAAAACATTTGTTGGCGTCGGCGAACGAATTGAAATTCAGCGGTTTGAAGTGAAGCCGTTCAAGACAACGGCATCTTCCGTCATCAAACTTCTTGCGCGCCCCGAGCGTGTCGCTCTTACCCTGCTAGATAAACTTGGCGTCCGTTTTGTGACTCGAAATATTTTCGATTCGTTCCGTGTCGTTCGTTTCTTGATGGAATCCCACATCGTTAGTTTCCCGCATATCATTCCAGATCAGAGCAGCAATACACTATTTCCCTTGAATCTCTTTATGGAGTCGATGTCCGAACTTGAGCATTCGCAGGCAGGAGCAGGTGCGATCTCTGATTCGTTAATTGAAGAGTGGCTGAAGCGAAGTCTCGAAGAACATTCGACCCGGGCAGAGTTTAAAGAAAAAATGAATC
>JAYSST010000770.1:0-2471 GCA_043720435.1 Bdellovibrionales bacterium | reverse complement strand
AGCACCCCCCCGGCCCGTTGTCCGATTTGCAAAGCTCAAACAATTCGTCAGCTACAGATCGCGTGATTTTAGATGACGATTTTTCTAAGAATGCTTTTTGAGATAATTTAAAAACATCAAGCTGTTCGTCACAGACGGTGCGTGGCGGATTAAATCCGATGATCAGAGCGTAGGCGATGCCGATCGCGACGAACGCTAAGAGCGTCCGCGGTGCTCGCCGAAGTAACTCATCCATTCGGCTGGCTCCTCACGGTGCACGCAGTGCGCATTCGCGCTCGCCGGTATCAACGAAGGGATGTCGACCGGTCGCCTTGGTTTGTATCCACGTCATCTGGTCGCGGGCGCAAAAGAAAATTTTGAAACGAGCGTCGACGCTGTAAACGCGGACGAGATTCGCCATTGTATTGAAAATATCTACGATGCGCTCGCGGCGATCCGTGTGCCCACTGTTTCTTGCCGCACCAACGCTAGCGTCGATCGATTCAAGATTTTTCATCAAGTGCGTTCGTTCGTACGGCTTCAATCGCACAGAAACGCTCATGGTTCGTCGCGTGGCGAGTTCGATGTCTCTCAGTGACACATCGATTTGCTCGTCATCTTGCTTAATTAAATTCGAATGAAGGCCATCCGCAGCGCTTAATAGCACCGTCAGTTCAGCCATTGTCTTGGACTCAAGCTCAATTCGCTCGATGCGCCTCGCATCGGCTGGATGGCAGAATAAAAATAGAAAAAGCGCGGCAAGCGCCGTTCGGAGTTCCACAGCTGTCTCATCGGACGAAATCACCTCGTGACAGAGCGATTTTCTTGAGCGAGCTGCTCGAGAAAAAAAAAGGGACTGGTTTAACCCAGTCCTTTTTCTGGCCCGACTTACGTCGGGCCGTTGCCTAAGCCGTAGGGCTTAGAACGCCCTTAAGCCCTCAGGCTTAGAACGTCATTGTGCCGGCAATCAGCACTTGCATGATTGTAGCTTCTTTTTTGATAGTCGCATCTTTGAATGCCGCGCCTGGCATGAATGCGCCAAGGTGTGCGTCGATCTGGAATGCAGTACCGTACTTTTTCGCTGCGTAAACATCGAGCTCCATACCGAGATCAGACTTCGCTGCGAGGCCCGTGAAAGTTCCACGGTGGTTGGCACCTGTGTTCACAGTTCCAGTCTCTTTGCTCTTTGTGAAACCGAAGAGAGAAAGACCAACTTCGAGATCCTCAGCAGGAACAACGGCTGCGCCGACATTCCAGTAAGTGAGGTTACCCCAGTTGAACATGTCCATCGCGCCAGCGTACTTGTGGCTGTCGTAGTACAATGGGTTGTACTCGCTCACTTTGTCGTCAAGCGGAGCATCGTCGCCCGAATCGCTGTGGTAGTTAGCCCAAACTTTGAGACCCATTGTTGCTGGGAGTCCGTATCCAACAGTGACGTCGAACATGGTTCCTGCAGCTTTCAACTCAGTCGTCGCAGTTTTAGACATAACGCCCATCTGCATGCCGTAAACACCTTTGTAAGTGAATCCAGCTGCTTCGCCACCGACAGTTAAGCCGAGGTGCTGAGCATTTGCAGAACCGGCAGCAGCAGTTTGACTGCGGCTAACCTGAACGAGAGTGATGTTCGCGTTCTTGATCACTTCTGGCATATTCTTGAGTTCAGCCGAAACGATCAGGTTGTGCTGTTCTGGATCCGAATCAGGGTTACCTGGAGAAGTAAGTTCCTTATCCGAGATCAAGTAGCCGTTGATCATCGCGAAGCCAGTGTCGTAACCGACCTGGAAACCTTCGTGTGCAATCGGTACTGCGCGCCAGTGATCAGCCGAGAAGAACTCGCCCTGACCGATTTCAACCTGGAAACGACCAGCCTTCATCGTCAGGCCTTCTCCAGCTTTCCACCAACCGTAAGCCTGGTTCACGAGAACAGTGTTGTTCAACGCGAGCGTGCTGTATGGAGCGGCGTTCGTGATGCCAGTGTTTCCACCCTGATCAGAACCGAACATGCTGTTGTGCAGAAGGGTGACGTGTCCCTGGAGGGATTCACCTTTGCGCATTGTAACACCAAGTTTCAAACGTCCGACGACGTCTGACTTGTTACCCGGAAGGTCTTTGATACCTGATGGGGTCATGTCGTTGTAGTAACGGACGCGGTATTCGCCGTTATGTTTTACTTCGCTATCTTGTGCTTGTGCAGTCGACGACAACATAAGTGCCGCGCCTGCGAGGAGTACTAATCTTTTCATTCTATTGCTCCTTGTAGAACAATGTGTTGTTGAACCTAATGCTGAACTCTGAAAACTCCAGAACCCTTCATTTTAAACCCGACTGTTTTGTCCCGCTCGAGTCACCGCAGCCACGTCTTAAGGCTGGCAGGCGTGGTTGGCTGGAGTTATTACCCTCCAACGCAGGACACCACTTATGCACTCGACTCATCGTCATGGTAGAAAGCCTTTAAATTGGAAGGCAAATGCTTTTAATTCGAGTTGGCAAAC
>JAYSST010000769.1:0-2475 GCA_043720435.1 Bdellovibrionales bacterium | reverse complement strand
ATTCCGCAGCGAGCGCTTCGCTCGACGCCCATCTCGCGACGACCGAAGGTGCGGTCGCGAGTGCGCTTGAAGCGCAACCGGGCCTTCCCGAAGTTTTGCCGACAATACGCGACGCAAAAGCGGCGAAGGTTCCGAACTTTTTTGATTTTCCTTTGAAAGATCTCGAGACGTTGCTGACGGGTCTCGGCAAAGAAAAGTTTCGCGCGCGCCAACTTTTTCAGTGGGTTTATCAAAAGCGCGAACACGATTTCGATTTGATGACGAACGTTTCGAAAGCGTTTCGAGCTGAGCTACCTGGTTTGCTGGAATTCCGACTTCCACGAGTTGTTCAAGAATTGAAAAGTATCGACGGCACTCGCAAGTGGTTGTTTGATGTCGGCCAGGGCATGACGGTCGAGACAGTTTTGATTCCTTCGAAGGATCGCTTCACGCTTTGCGTCTCGAGCGAAGTCGGCTGCAACATGGCTTGCCGTTTTTGCTATACAGGGAAACAGAAAATGAAACGACGTCTTTCCGCGGGAGAAATCGTCGGTCAATTTGTTCACGCGCAAGACTCGCTAAAAAAAGACGGACTTCGCGTTACCAATATCGTGTTTATGGGAATGGGCGAACCGCTTGATAATCCCGAAGAAGTATTTAAATCGATTAAGATCTTACACGAAGCCGATGGTTTAGGATTCTCTCGTAAGAAAATCACGGTCTCGACATCAGGCATAGTACCGTTGATTCCACGAGTCACCGAGGCGGGTGTGCGACTTGCGGTCTCGCTGAATGCTCCGAACGATCTGATTCGAGACCGGATTATGCCAATTAACAAACGTTGGAATACCAAACTTCTCCTCGAGGCGTGCCGTGCTCACACGAAAGCTTCGAAAGACATGGTGACACTCGAGTATGTGCTTTTGAAGGGCGTGACCGACGGACTCGAGCACGCGCGCGAGCTTCGTCAGCTGACAAAAGATATTCCGTGCAAGATCAATTTGATCCCGTTTAACGAACATCCTGGGACCGAATACTTGCGGCCCGAGACCGAACAAGTCGTGAAATTTCAGAATGAAATGATTCGCCTGGGCGCGCATGTTCTCTTAAGAAAAACCATGGGCCGCGACATTTTCGCTGCCTGTGGCCAACTGACGTCGCTCTATGACGGACGCCCTGAAAAGATGAATGCCCCTGCGGGAACACTCCCAAAGCTTAAGGGCGTCGCGGCACCCCTCTGATAACCGGTGTATATTACCGGATATCAGGTATACCGGTCTGCTCGTATACCGGGTATCCGGTTTAAAAAGAGGAGTACTCATGTCTGATATTCTTGTCGTCGGTAGTCTCGCGTATGATTCCATTTCGACTCCAGCAGGAAAAACTGAGCGCACACTGGGTGGCAGCGCCAATTACTTCTCGCTTGCAGCAAGTCTCTTCGCAAAAGTAAAAGTAGTTGGAGTGGTCGGTGACGATTATGCTCCGAACGATCTCTCACTTCTCACATCGCGAGGTGTGGATGTCACAGGTCTTCAGAAAAAAGCCGGCAAAACATTTCATTGGGCCGGCGCTTACGACGGAAACATGAACGAGGCGCAGACGCTCGTCACCGACCTTAATGTGTTCGGCGATTTCAATCCCGAACTTCCGGCGACGTATGTCGATTCTCAGTATGTCTTCTTGGCGAACATCGACCCGGTTTTGCAGCTGCGGGTGCTTGAGCAAGTAAAGAAACCAAAGTTTGTCGGAGCAGACACGATGAATTTTTGGATCTCTTCGAAGAAAGAAACGCTTTTAAAAGTACTGACTAAAATCGATGCGCTGTTGATCAACGAAGGCGAAGCGAAAATGCTCACGGGCAAGACCAATGCTGTCGCCGCAAGTGACGAGCTGATCAAAATGGGACCCAAAGCGGTTGTCGTAAAACGCGGCGAGTATGGTTTCGTCCTTCGCACAAAGGAAGGTCATTTCATCTTGCCAGCATTCCCAATTGCAAACGTCATTGATCCGACCGGCGCCGGCGATACATTTGCTGGTGGCTTCTTCGGAACATTGGCAAAGTCTGGCAAAGGCCTCGATCTCGCAGCGCTGAAAGAAGCCTGCGTAAATGGCTGCTTGCTTGCGAGTTTCACGGTTGAAGCTTTCGGCATCGGCCGCCTGAAAGAACTCACGATGGACAAAATTCGAGCTCGCGGCGAGGAATTCAATAAGATCACGCGCCTTTAAGTACGAGGTACATTCGCGCCTGAATCGCTGGGCATCTTTGTTGATTGCCTACTCGGCCGAATCTTCGACGCAAAGAGTGAATTGTGCGTGGCGCCACCAAGCGCCGGTGTTGCTGGGCGTTGAGCAGCTGGACGACTGGAGAATACGAATCATGTTTCACTTTTTTTCCCTCGCGGCCCTGCTGATTGGTTCGGAATCTTTCGCGCAGGCGCCGACTTTGCCTGTTCGGTCGAAGACAAGTTTTGAAGCCGAACTTTACACACATTCGAA
>JAYSST010000768.1:0-2476 GCA_043720435.1 Bdellovibrionales bacterium | reverse complement strand
CGACTCGATTGCGATGTGTAACCAGAAGGTTCTGCCATGAAAGTTTTAACTCCCGGGAATGATTCTTCTTTTTCATTCTCCAACCCCATTCTGCTTTCCCCTTATTGCCCGCGGCAAGACGTGTGTCGGGCAGGCCCTCTGCGTTGATCTAGTTCAGGACCAAGGGCGAGCCCCAAAGTGATCCCGCCGGGTGCCCATGCCAGGTGACAGAGCCGAGTTCAAAGCCTAGAATCCTTCGTTAATGGAATCGAAGACCTCCGGCGTCCCTCATGAAATGTGCGATTTTTTGGTCATCGGGAGCGGACTCGCTGGTCTCGCCTTCGCGCTGAAAGCGTCGAAGCATGGTCGGGTCGTCATTCTCTCGAAAGCTCAAGCACCGGCAACGAACACTTCGATGGCTCAAGGTGGGATTGCTGCAGTCATGGGCGCCGACGATAGCTTTGATTCGCATATTCGCGACACACTGGTCGCCGGTGCGGGACTCTGTCGCGAAGAAGCTGTTCGAATGGTCGTCGAAGCTGCACCAGGAGTTATCGGAGAACTCATAAATTGGGGTGTGCACTTCGATGTTAAGGGCCTAGACGGCAAAGTCGACCTCACCCGCGAGGGCGGTCACAGCCATCGGCGAATTTTGCACGTTCAAGATCATACTGGACAAGACATTCATGCAAATCTTCTTGCCGTCGTTCGCCGAACTCCAAACATCGAAATCAAAGAAGAACATTTTGCGATTGATCTCATCGTTAATTCGTCGAGTGGGATTGCCGGACGACGAGCCGTCGGCGCACGAGTCTTTGACCGAACTAACTGGAAGAGCCTCGATATTTTCTCTCGAGTGACAATGCTTGCAACAGGTGGAGCCGGAAAAACCTATCTCTACACTTCTAATTGGTCAGGTGCGACCGGCGACGGAATCGCAATGGCGTGGCGCGCAGGCGCACGGGTCGCGAATCTCGAATTCATGCAGTTTCATCCAACCTGTTTGTACCACCCGGACGCCCGAAACTTTTTGATTACCGAGGCGATGCGCGGTGAAGGTGGCGAACTTGTAGATGCTACGGGCGATGCGTTTGCGAAACGCTATCACCCGCTCGGGTCACTCGCTCCGCGCGACATTGTAGCAAGGTCGATCGATGCAGAAATGAAGCGCACGGGTGCTGCGTGCATGTTCCTCGATATTTCCCATCGCCCAGCGGATTACTTGCGAGAGCGGTTTCCCGTGATTTACAAGCAGTGCCTGAAGTACGGAATCGACATTACGAAACAGCCGATTCCGGTTGTTCCCGCAGCTCACTATCTCTGTGGCGGAGTCATAACCGATCTCAATGGACAAACTGATTTACATTCGCTCTTCGCCGCCGGAGAAACGGCATGCACCGGTCTTCACGGTGCGAATCGACTCGCTTCGAATTCGTTGCTTGAGTGTCTCGTCTTCGCCGATCGAGCCGCGACAGAAATTGTTGCGAACCTTGATCAGTACCCTATGCCCCAAGAGCTGCATAGCGAGTGGTCGATGATTGCAAAGTCTGCCGACACGGTACAAACGGAAGAACAAGTTGCGATTACTCATATGTGGGAAGAGATCCGCCGGCTGATGTGGAACTACGTCGGCATTGTTCGGTCGAATCGCCGCCTCGACGCAGCTCGCGCGCGCATGAGTCTGATTCTCGAAGAAATCAATCGCGACCATACTTTGAAACTTCATCCCGATGCGATCGAACTGCGAAACATCGCAACGATCGCAGATCTCACAATTCGTTGCGCGCAACTTCGCAAAGAATCTCGCGGCATCCACTGGAACACCGACTACCCCGACATGCTCCCGGGTCAACCGCAAGACTCAGTACTCACGCCATAAGTTTGCTAGAGTTTTACTTCGCCCGAGTCCCAGTTTTGCCAGTACTTGATGCGTTTGCCTTTGACGCGGATCATGACGATGCCGGGTGTGTCGATGCCGTCTTCAAACCATTGTTCGAGACTTTCTTGCCAGTGATTCTTCATTTGCTCGCGATCGCGAATCAGTTCGGCTTCGCCGACGACAGAAATGAAAAGCTTTTGGTCGCCGGTGAACGAGAGATTAACTTCTCGGTTTGCCTCGAGCTCCCGAACGACATCCTGCTTATCCGAAGAAAAGAGATAACTGTTACCGTCGTACTCGACGTCGCCGTTGGTGCTCATCGGTCGGCTCGCAAGCTGTCCACCCTCGACTATAGTCGTCATCATGCAGTAATCGATTTTGCGCATTTTCTGACTGATATCTTCCAGCTTGAGTTCTGCCACGTTACGCTCCTTAAAAAATAGAAACACGGGGAGTTAATCCCCGTGATCTGCGATGTTTTCAAGTGGAGCAATGTCTAAGCCACTAAAATCGAAATTTTTAGCGGAAGAGCAAGTACACGTCGGAAGATTCCCCGACGGATCCGCAGTCGAGCGACGAACCTCTGAACAAGATTTCTTTGTCTTTAACTAAGTGGCT
>JAYSST010000767.1:0-6135 GCA_043720435.1 Bdellovibrionales bacterium | reverse complement strand
CCAGTCTACTTATCTGCTTGAGTCCGACATTATTCTTGGTGACTACCTTCTGGAAGAAAAGAAAAAGGTCGAAGAGGCGCTTAAGGTGTTCCGTCGGGTCGTCGCAAAGGAATTGTCGGCTTACACACCGCTAGCACACTATCGAATCGGCTGGTGCTTCATCAACTTGTCGAAATATAGCGAAGCAGTGACGGCGTTTGAAGAAGCAGTTCGAACCCAAGGTCTCGTCAGCAAAAACTCTTCAGAACTTCCAGAACTTTACAGAAAAACGGATATCAGGCGGGAAGCCGTTCTTTCTCTGGCAGTACCTTACGTCGAATTGTATGCCGAGTACCGTGCTCAGATGAAGGAAGGCAGCAAGAGCGGCGCTGATTTGAAGAAGCCAGAAGAAGCGACGACGTCCGCAGTGGCGGTTACGAAATTACCGGCTAAGGGGAAGAAAACAGCAGATGTGGTTTCGGACTGGAAAAAACCAGGCGCGTCGCCTCGTCTTACTCCTGGCGGTTTGCAAACCGACATTAAGGTACCTAGCGGCGGGGTCGTGTCGGTTCCGTTGAAAGTAGTTGCACATCCTGTCGAGTATTTCCGCAAAATTTCAGACTCACATCAGACCTATCGCCGTGTGCTTGCTCGAGTTGGTCGCCGGCTCTCGTTGAAAGAGTTGTGGCCGATCGTCGCTGATGTTTGGATTGAAGTCCTCGTTGCGAATTCTGACACGGCAGTTAAATTCGAAGCGATTCAACGATGGAATGAGGCGGTTAAGAAAACAACCGCATCGAAAACAGATCGATTTCGTTTTATTGAACACACGGTGATTACAGCTCAGGAAATCCGCGCACAAAATACTCTTCCTGATGGAAAGCTAAACAAAAAAGACGTGGGACGACTCGCATTCTTGGAGGTCGTCACTCGCGACATCGCAACGCGACTGCAGCAATCGGCTCGAGAAAAAAACCTTCCTGAAGAATTTCAGATCGCGGCCCAAGGTTACGAACTTTACCAGATTGGTTTTCCTAAAAATCGACAAGCTGAAAAAATGTTGATCAACAAGGCCGAGAGTTTGTACCGAGCCGAGAGTTGGTCTTCCGCCGGACTTGAATTTGAAGGCCTGGCGCGGGTTGCAAAGGCGAAAAATCGCCAGGCTGAATTCAAAGAGTCTGCTATTCAGGCGTATGTGAATGCATTGAAAGATGCCGAAAAATTGAAACCTCTTGATTTGCTGCGGGCGCGGCGCGGAGTACGCGACGTCGGAACCAATTGGGTGCAAACGCACCTGAGACACCCGGGAGCAGCGTCGACAGCTTACAACGTGGGCCAGAGCTGGTACGAGGATAGATTACTTCCAGAGGCAATTAAGTCATTCACGTACTTCGTCGAAAAGTTTTCTCGCGATGCTCGAGTTCGAGACGCAATCTTCATGATCATCAATTCGTACTCGCAGTTAGACGATTTGAAGGGTCTTGTCGTCGCTGCCAAAAATCTCGAAAAGACGCGCGGTCTTTCAAGCGAGGACCGACAGTCGATTCGAGATCTAAGCCGTCGCGCTCAGTTAAAAGATATCCAGCTGGCGGCCGGCGCCTTCGGTTCTAAAGAATACGCAGACAATCTTTTGAATATGGCGTCGAAGTACAAAGACTCGTCAATGGGATCTGTTGCGCTTTATGAGGCGTTCACTTCGCTTCGTTCGAAGCGCAATCCAGAACTTTACGACGTCGGCGAAGCACTGCTCGATAAACACTCGGACTCGACTTATACGAAAGAGGTCGTCAGCTCAATGGCGCAGACAGCGCTGATGACTGCTGATTTCGAACGTGCCGCTCGCTATCTCGCCCGATTCTCGGAGCGTTATCCAAAAGAACCTGAGGCAGCCGACTGGAATAAAAATGCTGCGCAGTTGTTCGAGTGGCTCGGAGATTTTAAAGAGGCGAAGCGCTTGTATCTGATGCGTGGGGACAACGACTCCATCGCACGTTGCGATTTTTTGGCTGGTGAATGGTCCCTCCTCGAGAAGTCCGCAGCGAAGATCGGTCCCGCACTAGGTACGTATTATATCGCTCTCGCTCTGTGGCGTCAGAATCGGCAGGCCGAAGCGCTGCCACGGCTCAAAGAAGTGGTCTCGTCGGGCGATCTAGATCGGTCCGCACACGCAAGATTTTTACTGTCGCAACGAGCTCTTGAAAGCTTCCGCGCGATTCAAATGAAGGATGGGTCTGATCAGGGTGCACTCATCGCGAAGGTGAAGTCGTTTCAAGCACTCTCAAAAGAACTCAATGGAATTGTGAAGATCGGCGCGGGCCGCTGGACGATTGCTTCTTTGTATCTGCTCGGCCAAGCGAATTTTGAGTTAGGACGGTTTCTGTCGTCATCCCCCTCGCCAGCGGGACTCAAGCCTGAAGAAGAAAAGCTTTATCGCACCGAGCTTGTTAAGCAGGGGAAGCAATACAAAGATGCCGCCGAGGTTTCATTCGCGCAGTGTTTAGAAACGGCGGAACGTTTTGAGGTCTTCACCCGATACGCACAAGGTTGCCAACAGAAGGGTGCCCAGCTGGTCAAAGAAGAGGCGGACACGATTGTGGCTCAGACGCGAAAAAAGTTTGCGCCTCCCAAAACGGCTCGAGCTCTTCGAGCCAAACTTTACGACAGCCCTCGAGATTTGAAAGTTCTTACTGATCTTGCATATGCCTACATCGCAGACGGCCAGTACTGGGTCGGGATGGCCATATTAAATCGCATCCTCGAGATCGACGAGAAAAATGCTTCGGCGATGGCGGGTGTGGGAGTCGCGCGCCTTTACCTCAACGATTTAGATACGGGCGCAGACTGGCTGAAGAAATCTTTGAAAGCGTCCGCAAACGAACCGATCGCGGTGTGGAATCTTTCTGGGTTGTATAACGAGTTCAAGTTCAAAGCGCGGGGAAAGGCATTAGCTGGAAAACGATCTAGCGTTGCGAAGCCGCGGCTGATGCATCCAATGGCGCGAAAACTTTGAAGCGATTATTCTATTGGAGCGACGACGAAATTAATCGAAGTCCAACCAGCCGATGTGCCGGCACCCATGCCGCGTTTGATATAGAGAAGCGGTGTATTCTCGTCGGCCTGTAGATTTATTTTTCCATCGAACGATTTCGGATCCTTCAGTTTTACTCGCCTTTGCAAATCTTCGAGAGCGCTTACAATTTTTTGTAGGTTGCCAGAACTATCTTCAACCTTAAGCATTCCGCCTTCGGGCGTAAGGGCATCGAGGTAATATATTCCTTTTGAAAACGAAAGAATCGGCGCACTTTGCATCACGGCTGCTTTTCCAGATTTAGGAAGAACAACGCCTGCTTTCGCCATAAAGAATGGATCGCCCGTCGCGGAAAAATTCATTAGCAGATAAATGACGAGAATCGAGAACATGTCGATCATTGCTGTGAGCGGCAGCTCGGCAGCAAGATGACCTCCGCCACTGTCTGTGCGTCGCCGTCGAAACCCGTGAAGGTCGTATTTCGGCCGCAGGTGGTAGCCCGGTTTAATGATTTTGTCTGCGTTGCTGCCGTAACCTGACATTAGTTAAGTACAATTCCCACTTCGGGGAATTCTCCTGCGATAAAAGTATCCATTAATTGAATGAGATGCTTGTAGGGGGCGCGATTCTCGGTCGAAAGCAGAACATCTTTTCGATCGGGAAATTTCTTTCGCCATTGCGCTAGCGCAAGCCCGAGCTGTTTAAAATCGGGTGCGCCCGAAATATGCGGATGGCTCTTGGTTAAGTTATCTTCGGCAATATCGAGACGATCAAAATAGAGAGTGACCGACAAAACAGCTTTCGGCTTGGTCGGTGATGGTGGGGGCGTCGACGCGTCGTCGTCTCGCAGATCAATTGCCTTGGGCGGAGCTCCGGTGTTGACGACCTCGAGGTTCTGCCAAGCCGCCGTCATCAGAAGGAAGCAAATTAATGCAGAGAATAAATCGATGAACGGAACGAGGTTAAGCTCGAAATTGGCGGACTTACCTCCGCCTCCTGGGACTGATGCGCCCATTCTTTACCTCGCAAACTTATCGCGGTTCGAAAGAATGAAGTTGAGCGTCGCAACAGCGGCTTCATGAACGTCGTCGACGATTTCTGTTCCGCGAGTGGTTAGCCATCCATAAGCGCCCAGTAGGGGAATCGCGACGAGAAGCCCGAAGGCCGTACAATTCATAGCCTCTGAGATTTCGGCAGCAAGTTTCGCTGCCTTCTCGCTTGCCGCGACGTTTGCGACGGCTGCGAAGGCACCGATCATTCCAGCTGTAGTACCGAGAAGGCCGACGAGCGTCGCCATGTTTGCGAGCATTGCGAGCAGGCTTGTACGCTTTTCGATTTTGGGAATTTCACGTAGAGCGACAGCATCCATGGCGGTCTGTACTTCGTCGATAGATTTTCGCGAAGCAATCGCCATCAATCCGGCACGTACAATTTTAGTAAGCGGCGTTTGGCTTTGATTGCAGAGGGCAATACAACGCTCGAGATTTCCTTGCAGAACGAGTTGGTTTAATTGATTGAGAAATTCTTCTTTGCGAACTGCGGAGGCTTGCCGCATATAACGAACTCGTTCGATTGCGAGCGCCGCACCCATGAACGAAATGAATAAAATTGGCCACATAAAGAAGCCACCGTGTTGGAACGCTGCAATTGCTTTGGATATCATAGGAAGAGTGTAGATGACTCTTCGCTAATGCTCAAAGACGACCGAAGGGCAGGCCAATGGTCGGGGTCGTCGACGAACCGTTCTTTGCTGTAGGGAAAGACATTGCTAAAAATACGCCCTTTACGCAATCGATCAGCTTTTCGCCGTTCTTAAGAGTCGTCTCTTTCACTCCGACCGAACCTGCACTGACCGTACCCTTTGAGCTGATTTCCCATTCAAACTCGGCTCGACCTGCGAGGGTCGAATCATCCATCAAACTTCGTTCATAACATTGTTGAATCTGGGCATGATGCTTTTGCACGACCTTCATAACTTGTTCGCGCGTCAACCCTTCGGTTTTGGTCGGTGCGGTGTAAGTGGCGCCGCCAATGATTGAGCCGAGGACGTTTCGTTTTCCAGTTTTTCCTGAAAAACCACCGGTTCCGTACCCGGCCCCGGTTTTCGAAACTGCGAGGCCCATTCCTGATCCGCTTGAAGCTCCATCAGTAGAGGCTGGGAGGTTATTTAACATTTGCGAAGTGGTCGGACTTGGACTTCCCGAAGCTCCGCCATCCTCGTCCACTGGCGCTTTCTTCACGACAATTTTTTCGATCGTTGCTGGCGCCCGATCTTGCGAAAGCATACTGAGCGCCTTGAGAGCCCCGACGCTTGCAGCATTGAACGGTTTCGGTGTCGGAGCCGGTGGGGCCTCGACTTTCGGCGCTGGCGGTGGAGGATTTAACTTTGCTACTTTTTTCTCGACCGGCGGTTTCGCTGCTTCTTGTTTCTTTTCAGCTTGAGGCGGTTTTGGCGGAGGTTTCGCTGCGACGATCGGCTTCGGTTTAGGCGTCGCCCGAACGATCGGCTTCGGAGTTGGTTTCACTTGGACAATCGGCTTCGGGGTCGGAGTAGGAATGGGCGCAGGCGTTGGAGTGGCCTTGGCTATCATCGGCGGAGTTGGTTTTGGAACTGGCTGTGTGATGATGCTCGCGACACGTTCGGGAATCAACTTTGGCGGAGCGGTTTGCTTCGCCGACATTGTCATAGTTGCGATCGCCATTGCTCCGTGTACCAGTCCGGAAATAACCAGCGGATCAACGAGTTCGTTGTCGATAAATGAAGCAAGTCCTGAAGGTTTGTTTTTAGCTTGCGGTGCATAGCGAGCTAAAATCTTTATGCCGTTCTCGGCCATCCAACTCGCGGGCGACGTCGGAAGCAACGTCGATTGCTGACCTGGACGATCAATGAAACTTGTCCCTGTCGGGCATCGGATTTCTGAGCGATCTCTTCCGACCCTGCCGAGGCGTAAACAAATTCCATTGATCTCGATGATCATGTCTTCTTCCGGAAGAAATTCATCGACGCTTAGAATGACATCGTGCCAAACGACGCTCACTTGAACAGCTCGTGATTTGGCTCTCTCGATCATTCCGTGAGTGTCACCCATCATTTGAAGTGCGTTTACGTTTAGAACCGGCTGCTTCTT
>JAYSST010000766.1:0-2477 GCA_043720435.1 Bdellovibrionales bacterium | reverse complement strand
CAGAGTCGCGAGCTTCTGGCATGTTACGACCTTGGCCGTAGAATGCGATTCCGCGACGGTTCACGGCACGGCACTGAACGCCGCGGTGATGTCGGCCGCCGCCATGACCTGGTCCCCATCCTGGAGGTGGATAATCTGGGCCATAACCTGGCGGATAGCCTGGTCCGTAGCCCGGAGGTGGAGGAGGGTAACCTGGTCCATGATGGCCGCCGGGACGACCGGGGCTGTGAGGTCGCGCGACGCGATCTGGTGCGCGTTCATGTGTCGGAGTAAGAACCGCGTAAATGTCGTCCGACTCCTGCTGGTGTGAAGAATCCTCGTAAGATTCGTAATCCCCGTTTTCGTTTTCGTGTGCGAATGCAGGTGCAGACAATGTGAGCGAAAAAGCAGCAGCGATCGCAGCGATTGATGTTCCCAATCGAAGTTTGTGTGTCATGAAATCCCCCTTAAAAAATCCGTTGTGTCGGTGTCGGTTTGAACTGTCACACAGAGCGGAGCAATCGCGATGCCTGAGTGCACGAAACTCTTCTCGCAATCACAGCGAGAAGAGCTTGTGCTTGGAGGTGCGGAAACGACACTGGGGTCAAAAGATCAATGGCGACGCGGCGCGCGGTGGTTTACGTTCGCAATCGATCCGTTTTTTTGAGATCGCCAACAACCCAAATTAAATCATCCTCTTGAAGGACTTCGTTCGAATCTGGATTCAACATTCGAGTTCCGCTTCGTTCAATTCCGACAACAATTCCGTCAGCATCTTCGCGGAGTCCGCAATCTCGAAGCGTGCATCCAATGTAACGGCTTGGTTTTTTTATCAGCAAAGAAGAAAGACCGAACGCAACGGGCGGAGGTGTGTCGGCCGACTTTAGCTGTGCCTCCTCGATGACACGACGTGCCTCTTGGAGTTGATCATCGTTCCCAATCACGAAGAGGCGATCGAATGGCATCAACACATGATTTCGATTCGGAGCCAAGATTCGTTTCGATCCGCGCTCGACGAGCGAAACCATAATGCCGAACCGCTCTTTAATCTTCGATTCGAGAAGCGTGAGACCCGCGACCGCCGAGTTGGGTGAAACAACAAGTTCTCCAAGCGACGCATCCCATGGAGTTAGGAGTGGTCTGCGGCTTCCGATATCAACGCGGTCTTTGTCAGCCAAGTTTTCAACAAACTGATTCTCAAAGTGCTCGTAGACCGGTGCTGCGAATCTCGCCGCGAGAATCAATGCGATCAGTGCAACCGACGCGACGATACCGACGATAGCGCCGGTCGGAACGAAAAGATTGATCAAAAAAGTAATGAGAGTGAAGGCAACAAGCGTCCGCGCCACCACGAGTCCCGGGCGCAATCTTTCGAGTCGGAGTTTATCTTCGTCGGCCATTTTGTACGACGATTCTCGACTGAAAACTACGGCCCACAGAAACGGCGACGCGAGTAGCAGTGCGAAGATCGCAAGGCCCGTGGTCAGCCACGCCGATTCGCCAAATTGCCCAACGAGAAACGGATGAGCGAATTGATTGAGTGAAAGTCCAATGGCGATAGTTATGATCGCGCTCGCCAAAGTTCTGGGTCCGTGCGCTCGCCAAATGAGTTTTAGGAAGGTTTGTTTTCCTTCTTGGTTTGCGGCGACTTGATAGCGGTCGATGGTGCTCATAACCGACGCCGGTAAGCGGCTTCGCAACCATTTGAACAGCGGATCAGCCGCACGAATTAAGTACGGAGTCGCAAACGTTGTGACTGCCGACACAGCGACGGCAACTGGGTACAAGAAATCGCTCGTTACTTTTAAGGTCAGGCCGAGCGTCGCAATGATGAACGAGAATTCACCGATTTGCGCGAGACTGAGTCCTGCCGAGACCGAATCTTTCAGATTTCGGCCAGAGACGAGTGCACCGGCTGCGGAGCTCAAAACCTTACCGATGATGGTGACAATACTGATAAGCAAGATTTCAGGTCCGTATTGAGCGAGGACTCCAACATCGATCATCATCCCGACCGACACGAAAAAAACTGCTGCGAAAAGATCGCGAACGGGTGCGACCAGGTGTTCGATGCGTTTTGCGTCGCGCGTTTCGGCCAAAAGCGATCCCATGACAAACGCACCTAATGCCGGCGAGAAGCCGACTTTCGTCGCAATGATCACCATCAATAAGCAGAGGCCGAGTGCTACGACGAGCGCGGTCTCGTCGGAAAGTAGGGACCTGACCATCGATAAGAACGGCGGCAATAGATAGATGCCAACCAGAAACCACAGGAGTAGAAAAAATCCGAGTTTGAATGTCGACGCAAGAAGTTCGGTGCCCGAGAGCGTTTGAGTAACGGCGACGGTTGAAAGCAAAACCAAAAGCAAAATCGCCACGATGTCTTGGACAATGAGGACGCCGAAAACGAGCGAGACAAAACGTTTTCCTTTGAGGCCAAGTTCGTCGAAGGCTCGCACCACGATTGTCGTGGAAGAAATCGACAGAATGCCGCCAAG
>JAYSST010000765.1:0-2485 GCA_043720435.1 Bdellovibrionales bacterium | reverse complement strand
TCGATCCAAAAGCAAAAGCGCATGCGGAAACTCGCGCCATTGCGAATTTCTTTCTGGCGCTGACTTTTGCTGCGCTGGGATTTTTCGCTGCTAGTTTTCTAGTATAAGTGGGCGGCTTTGGTCGGGCTCTACGTTCATCGTAATCGAAATGTAACTTACGTTACGTTATTCTATGGAAATGAAAAAAACAGACGCAGTCAGACTCGGCACTGAGGGTTTCTCGATTGTTGAAGTGCTTGTCGCACTTACGATCATGTCTATCGTGACGCTTGGGCTCGTGACGATGATCACGACGCAAACGACCGAGATCAAAGGCATCGATGAAAAGATGGCGCTGCAGGGTGTTCAAGCACAGATCGGAAACGTGTTCTCAAGTGCTCCTTATTGCGGGTGTTTTATCGGGGCAAATACTTTTAATTATACGACGACAACATGGAACGGGTTTCCGACGACGATCGCATCTTCCTACGGTGCCGGCTGTGCGCCGTCTGGCGGGGCCTTGCTAACGCTGGGTTCAAATATTGGAAACTCAACTTTGCGCCCGATATCAATGGCGATGATGAACGTAATCGAGACCGTCGCAGGAGCCGGGACTTTCTCCGGCGATCTCGTCATTGGATTCGAACAAAGTCTTTTAACAAGAACGCGAAAGCCGATCTCCATTCCGATGTACTTCCAAGTGAACATGGGTGCGCCCGTTGCTGCGCGCACGCTCGTAGCTTGTGGATCTTCGGCAAGTGGTGGTTCTGCCGGTTGGAGCTTAACCGGAAATAGCGGAACGAATGGGACAAATTTTATCGGAACAAATGACGATGTTGACCTTGTGATAAAGCGAAACGGTCAGCTGGCGGGCTTGTTTCGTGCGGACTCTGTTGCTATCGGGCGCGGCGCTGGAGTTTTTCCCGGTTTTGGAGCGAGAAACTCGGTTCTAGGTTCGCTCGCTTTTTCGGCTGGGTCGGCTGTTACCAACGATAACACGGCCGTCGGCAGTGAAGCGCTGGCCGCACTGTCAACGGGCGATTTTAACACAGCGATCGGAGTTCAAGCTATAGGTAATGCCACAAATACTTCCGGTGCTACAGCTGTGGGTTATCGCGCTTTGCGTATTGTTACGACGGGAACTTCTCTGACGGCAGTAGGTGCTCGCGCGCTGGAAGCGAATACGACCGGCAGCGTTTGCACGGCCGTAGGCGACAACGCACTTCAAGCGAACACGACCGGGCTGTCAAATACCGCAGTCGGTGCCAACGCGCTCTTGAAATGTACGACTGGATCTTACAATACCTCTGTCGGGCTGAGTTCGCTATGGGATTTAACCACTGGGGGTAGCAACTCGGCGGTGGGCCTTGGTGCCGGACGACTGACCACGACCGGTTGGCGCAATGTATACTTCGGCGAAGAAGCTGGAATGAATCACCGAACTGGCAACGACAATACGTTCATCGGTGCACGTGCAAACGCCACGGCTGACAACTTTACCAACTCCACGGCGCTCGGCGCCTTCGCGATCGTCAATGATAACAACAAGGTCCGAATCGGCGGTCCAGCTGTGACTGTAATTGAAGGTCAGGTCGCGTGGTCCGTATCTTCGGACGCACGATTGAAGCGAGATATTATGCCTTATTCGCATGGACTCGATTTCGTTCGCGAGTTGCGCCCGGTAAGCTACATCTTCAAATCGGATGCAACAGGTAAGCGTCAAATGGGTTTCATCGCGCAAGACATAGCGAACACTACTTTTCCATTTTATGGTTTACACAAACCGAAGTCTAAAAACGGCTACTACAGTTTGAGCTACTCAGACTTCGTCATGCCACTAGTTAACAGCGTTCAGGAACTCGATCGTGAAAACGGAGCACTGAGAAAAGAGTTAGCGGCGCTACAGAAGGTAAATGCGCTGTTGGTTCACCGATTGGATCTCATCGAAAGAACAATTCGTGAAAGTGAATAGTAATTTGCCGGCAACTTAGTTGAAATCCACTCGAACCCAACCCCGAAGTTTGCGATTAGGTCTTGTGCTTGACCGATTCAAGAGCGGGTGACTGCGATCCAATTAGAAGTACGGTTCGTGTCGTTTTTCCTCCGCAGAAAATCCGACGATAACTTCCTTCGCAATTTGTTTCTGCCAAGCCAACTTAATTCGGGCGGCGGTGTTTGCTCCAAAATACTGGTAAACTGGGTCATTCGAATGACTAGCGGTGATTCGGCTCGCATCGAACAAGAAGCTGAACTCTCCTAAACGACCCGCGGGCAAAACTGCCTTGAGCTACACTCGCTTCCCTGAACGTGTAGTAAATTGTCGCCGAAACGTTCACTGGCGCCTGCGCGTGAGCGATTCCCGATTCAAGCGGAAGGGAAAACAGAATGAAAAACGCTTTGGATATCAGGGAAACGCCAGGCTGCAGTTTCATGTGGCGACCAACGTGCAAGAGCAAGACGAGCCAATTCGGACACCGCTTAACGCATCCCGGCGTGCTCTGGAGCA
>JAYSST010000764.1:0-18174 GCA_043720435.1 Bdellovibrionales bacterium | reverse complement strand
CTCGCTCGGTAAAGTCGTCGGCAGTCCTTTGGTTTCGCTGGTCGACTTCGCACACACGTACAACGGAGTACCTGCACCGCAGCCGGTTCACGTGGATGACGAAGGTGTTGCGGCGACTGATACGAACATCATCGACAAAGGTATTTTGAAAACGTTCATGAATAACCGCGAGACGGCAGATCATTTTGAACAGCCGGCCACGGGACACGCGCGCGCATTTTTGTTCTCGGACGAACCGTTAATCCGAATGCGAAACACCGCGATCTTGCCTGGAAAGTCGAAACTCGATGACATGATTTCGACTATCGAAAACGGTTACTACTTGGCTAAGCCTGGTAACGGTCAGGCCGACACCACAGGCGAATTTATGTTTGCCGCTGGTTACGGTTTTGAGATTAAAAACGGTAAGCGCGCCCGAACTCTGCGCGACACGACGATTTCGGGCGTGGCCTTCGAAATGCTGAAATCCGTTTCGATGATTTCGGACGATTTTTCGTGGGAGTCTGCAGGCTACTGCGGAAAGAAGCAGCCGATGCCAGTCGGTATGGGCGGTCCCGCAATTAAATGTCGCGTTCAAGTGGGAGGTGAGTAGTGGAAACTCAAACTAATGCTTCGGCGTCTACTGCGTCATCTGAGCCGAGCTTCGCTTTCTTGAAAGGTGTGTTGGCAAAGGTTAAGGGTGCAGGTTTCGACCAAGCCGAGGCCATCGCATCGACTGACATGGCCACCGAGATGCAAATCGACGCGGGTGAAATTTCTCTTTTGAGAAACACAGAAAACCTGGGACTCACAATGCGTGGAATCGCAGGCGGTCGTTACGCAACGATTGCCTTGAATCAATTGGACGACGCGAGTGTTGCAAAAGGCATCGAAAAACTCAAAGAGGCGGCGCGGTCGGCACCGGTCGATGAAGCGCGGGCGTTTGCTCCGAAGCAGTCGCTGAATCCCGTCGATGAAGGTCCGAAAGAAGCGTCGCTTGAGAAAATGTACGAGCGAGTGAATGCCTTCGTCGAAAAAGTGACGAAAAAATATCCCGAACTCAAACTCGAGCAGTCGACGTTGAAATTCGAGCGAGCGCGAATGCTTCGCGCGAATTCTCTCGGGCTTGAGATCGACGAGACCGAAGGTTATTATTCTGCGATGGCGATGTTCTCGTCAAAACGCGGCGAAAAAATGAGCTCGTTCAATTTCTCGGGTTCAATCGCGCAAGATCTTGATCGCGATTTGCTCGAGTGGGGATCAACAGAGAGATTGATCGCGAGCTCAGTTAAAGAAATCGATCACGAGCCGTTCGTTGGAAAATTCAAGGGGACCGTAATTCTGACTCCCGATGTTTCTTTCGAAATGATGGCCGCATGGTTTTCGCATATCGAAGATAGCCGTTTGATCGCTGACACAAGCCAGTTGAAAGGCAAAATTGGCGAGCAAGTTGCTTCGCCACTCTTGACGATTCGCGCTGAACCGCACTTGAAAGAATTTGCACGCCACGAACACACCACGCGAGACGGTTACGTTGCCAAACCTTCGACACTTGTCGAAAAAGGCATTTTGAAGACGTACAACTTATCGGATTACGGTGCTCGAAAAACCGGTTTGCCGCGCGCTGAAAATTCGTTCATGGGCCGCGTGATAGACGCTGGCTCGACGTCGCTTGAAGAAATGATTGCGAAGACTGAAAAAGGGTTGTTGCTCGCACGCTTCTCGGGTGGAAACCCGGCAGCGAACGGCGACTTCTCGGGCGTCGCGAAAAATTCTTTTTTGATCGAAAACGGCCGCGTCACTAAACCGGTTTCCGAGATGTCTGTTTCTGGCAACACGTTTGAGATGATGAAGTCGGTTTCAGCGGTCTCTCGTGAGCGGGTCAACGACGGTGTGTCGCTCACTCCATGGATCAAAGTCGAAGGTCTTACGCTCGCGGGTGGGTAGCGTGGTCGCGCGTTGTCGCGAACGCGCGTGAAGGCGTTGGTGCCATTGATGTGATGCGACACCGCCGGTGTTGCCTCACGTCTTGCACGCTTGGAAATATTCTTGGACGCGGATCCAGCCGCGGGATGCATTCATGCGATCGATTTGAATTGGTACTTTGATATCGAACTTTGCCCAATCAGTCGGATCATATTCCCACACGGGTTCGCTTTCGAAACGATGAACGCGTCCTGCGAGGTCGCGATATTCAACGATGATTCGCCAGCTTTTCGAGTACTTAAGTGAGAGGAAGAAATTTTTCTTCGTTTCGATGTAAGTTCCTTCAACTCGCGTGGCCCGCGACAACGGGGCACCGAGCGGCTCGGCTGACTTGATTTTCAAAATTTGTTTAATTGCGCCGCCGACAAATATCAAAGCGGCGACCCCGAACACGAGCATTAAGATGGATTTTAACCACCGAGATTCGAAGCTGTCGATTCGCGCCTGTTCGGCTGCGTTTGGATCGTAAATAACCGGCACTTCGGTGCCGACAGGTGAAGGACTCGCACTGCCATCGACGTCGATGACAGTCTGAGAAATTCCAGCGCCATCGGTGAATGAAAACTCGGCCTTATAAAGAGTTCGACCCTTGCGAGTTCCGCTGGGTACATGTGCTTGCACAACACCCGACGTTTTTGTCCACTCGTTTTCGTGTCGTACCTCGGTCATCAAATCTTTTGCGCCAAAGACGACAACGACACCGCCGATGACGACTGCAAAGCCGACCATAAGATAAGTCCAATTGGATATACCCGTTGGGATTGAGCCGGCCTCGGTGACTTTCGGTCGACGGAATCGTTTCGCAGCCCAGAATAATAAGATCAAACCCGCGACCGCTAAGCCGAGATACTTTTCCATAGAGGAACGCTATCAGAAGTTAATTGTGCCGCGAAAGTCTTATTATCAGACTTGTCCCGACTTAGCCGACAACCACGAGGACGATCGAGTTTCCACGCGCAACGCGGATCATATTTCGACCCTTAACAAGTTTTGATGTCACTTCATTTGCTTTCGACACAGGCTGGCGGTTGACGTCGAGAATGACATCGCCTGCACGTAGTCCAACTCGAGCAGCTGCGCCCTTCGGATCGATTTCGATAATGATAGGACCTTTTGCTTCGGCCGGAACATTATAAAATTGTCGAAGCTTCGCGGTTTCATCAGCAACTTTGAAGCCGAGATCGTGCGGCGCTGTTTTGCCGGCGACAGAGTCGGGTTTCGTCGTAGCACCTTTCGCGACGCGCGGAATGTCGTCGGGATTTTCATCGAGAGTAACAGTCAGCGTGAGAGTTTTTTTCGTCCGCTCGTTTTCGAAGCGAATGACCTTCATTGTCGACTTTCCTCCGACGTCGCTGTCACCCACAGCCACCTGAAGATCCATCGGTCCGGCTACTTTTTTACCGTTGAACTCGGTAATGATGTCATAAGGTTTCACGCCGGCTTTTGCTGCCGCACCTTTTGGCATTACCTGAGAAACGATGACTCCGTCACCATCCTCGAGGCCGAGTTGATCGGCAATTTCTGGCGAGATCGGAGCAAGGCCAATGCCCAAGAAACCGCGGCGAATTCGTCCTTCTTTTTCTAATTGCGAAACGATGCGTTTCACGTCGTCGATCGGAATTGAAAAGCCGATACCTTGTGCGCGTGCATCGATGGCGGTGTTGACTCCGATCACCAGACCTTTGGCGTTGACGAGTGGTCCGCCCGAATTGCCGGGATTAATGCTGGCGTCTGTTTGAATGAAGGGAATTCGGTTGAGCTCGGGAATCGCGCGGCCGACGGCCGATACGATTCCTTTTGTCAGAGTATGAGCATGGCCGTAGGGGTTACCGAACGCCGCAACCCATTCGCCGACTTGCACGTCTTTGGACGTTCCGAGTTGAACCGCAGGCAATGGTTTTTTCGCATCGATTTTAATTAAAGCGATATCGGTACGCGCGTCGCGGCCCAAAACTTCGGCCTCATAAAATTTGTCAGAATTGTTGTCGAGTTGAACTTTGATGAGATCAGCCTGTGCAACAACGTGGTTGTTCGTTAAAATCAACCCGTCTTCACGGACGATGAACCCAGTACCCAGGCCGGTGGCCTGAGGTGATTGTCGTCCGCCTCCTCCGCCGCCAGGTCCGCCTCCGCCAGGTCCACCTCCATAAGGTGCGCCCCAAAATTGTTCGAAGAGATCTTCCATCGGATCACGTCCGCGGCCTCGGCGTCCTCCCATCGATTGCTGAGGAGTTTGCGACGAAAAAATCGAAACGACCGATGGGTTAATCAATTTGCCGAGCTCGGTAAAAAGATTAGCAGGAAGCGGGTCGCTTAATTTTTTTGGATCAAGTGCCGGTTCTGTTTTCGAAGCAGGCAGAGTGAAATTCGACTTCTTGGCCTGGGCTTCGGATGAGCTCGAAACACCGCCCGTAGAAAACATTGCGACCGCAACCAAGGCGACGATTGCGAAGGTGAGCATGAGCGACTTAAACAAGTTTGTCTGAGAAAATTTCGATGGGGTCATAATTGCCTCTTGTCGGTTCGGTTCAATTCCGGATTAGTCTTGGATGAATTTCATTTTCAAGTCTTGAAGGATCGTCGTCATGAAACGATCTTCGTCTGGGGTACGATTGTTTTTTGTTTTCTCGCTCAGCATCGTCAAAAGATCGATGTTGAAGCGCGCGAGATTGAGGTCCTTTTCGGTTTTTCCTGAAACCGGATGCGGCGCTAGGCCTAGCGCCATAGCAGCACTTGATGCAATTGAGAGAACGAGTGTCGAAAACGAAGCTTCGAGCTCGTTGGACTGCGCATTTTTGCCGGGTTGATCGCTGACTTGATTCATACGAACTCCTCTTTAAATTCCACTGCGGCGATATTCGCCTATGGCGGATAACGGTCGATCAAGGCGCCGATGCGTGTTCGAACGTTCGGCAGAGCACGGTCATATCGAGTATTGAGCCGCGGGGTCAACGGGATCACGCTAACGGTATCAAGAGCACTGTCGCTGGCCATGGAAAGACGCGGTTTTGACGCGATCATGGCGTCGAGCGTCCAAAGCGTACGGGCCCAACCTTCGCGGCTTTCTCCATGCGATGCGACCCACTCGTCGAGCTTCAGGATACGACCTCGGCCCAACGAAAAACGCAAGAGTCGACCGGTGATGAAACTTAGACCAGGCAGATCGATAAGGCGCATCAAGCCGCGGGCGGCCGTTGCCGATGCGGTCCACTGACACGCAATTTTGGCGACTTCAAAACTGACGACGAGTCGAAGCTCGTCGGCTGACAATTTTTCAACGAGGGCGTGCGAAAGTATGATTGTTGAACGAGACGGGCTGATACCGACAGACAGCGAAAAATAATCGTCGCTGTCGGACAGCGCTATTACTGGCATCGGAATATGTGCTAGGGCACTCGCCGTTCGCGCCGATTGGAGTAGGCCCCAAGTATCGCGACCATCGAGTTCCCATGAGACCAGTGCGCGTGTGATTCGATTCGGAGAAAGAAACAATATCCAAAGATTTAGCAAAAGTGTGGCTATGAAACCGATCACCAGACCAAAGCGTCCGCCGAATTGAACGCCGATGAGCAGCGCTGCACCCGAGAGTGCAAACAAAATAAGCCAGATGCGAAGGGCATCGAGACCGGGTTCGAGCGCTTCTGGTCTTGGTCGTTCAGATGTTTGTGGACCGAAGCCGCGCGGATTTTGAGCAATTCGACCGCCTTTGCGCGCGCGAGCATCACGTTTCGCGCGCCACTCGCGCCGCTTTAGCTTGAGAGTTCGTTTGATGTCCTGCCAGAGGCTAGTCTCGGTCTTCATAACCCTACCATAGTCTGTATTTAAGCAGCGCGTTGCCAAGGTCTTTTCTGCATGTTGCCGCACTCGGCCTAGCAGGTTCACAATGTAACTTCGCAACCGTAAAAGGCGAGGGAGTTTCATGCGCGAAAACGGATCACAGAGCCGACCTGCTAACATTGATGTTTCAGCATTGAATGCGGCAGTTAAACAAGAAGCGCAATTTGTCGATCGCATGATGAAGGAAGTTAGTAAAGCGGTCGTCGGACAAATTGAAATGGTCGAAGGAATTTTGATGGGACTGCTGACCGGCGGGCACGTGTTGCTCGAAGGAGTTCCTGGTCTCGCGAAAACTTTAACCATCGCAAGCGTTTCGAAAACAATTTCTCTCGATTTCGGGCGGATTCAGTTCACTCCCGATCTTCTTCCGTCAGATTTAATCGGTACTATGATTTTCAATCCGAAATCGGGTGAGTTTACCGCCAAAAAAGGTCCGATCTTCACCAATATTTGCCTCGCGGACGAGATCAACCGTGCACCAGCAAAAGTTCAATCGGCCTTGCTCGAAGCTATGGCAGAAAAACAAGTTACGATCGGTGACACGACTTACAAACTTGAAAGCCCGTTTCTAGTTTTAGCTACGCAAAACCCTCTCGAGCAAGAGGGAACATATCCGCTGCCGGAAGCGCAGATGGATCGGTTCATGTTTAAGATCATGGTCGAATATCCTTCGAAAGCTGAAGAGTACGAGATCATGAATCGAATGGGACAAGATAAACAACCGACGATTGAAGCGGTGATTTCTCGAGACGATCTCGTTCGCGCTCGTTCGCGAGTTGACGAGATTTATGTTGATGATAAAATTCGTCACTACATCGTTGAACTTGTCATGGCGACGCGCGAACCGGCGAAGTACGGGCTGGGTGCCTTGGCTCCACTTGTTCGGGTTGGCGCTTCACCACGTGCGACGATCTCTTTGATTCGTGCAGCGAAAGCCCACGCATTTATTCGCGCCCGTGGCTATGTGACGGCCGAAGACGTGAAAGCCGTTGCACCGTTGGTTTTGCGCCATCGACTGATTTTATCCTTCGAAGCAGAGGCCGAAGAAATCAAGAGTGACCAGATCGTTAAAGATCTTTTGAGTCATGTGGAAGTTCCGTAGGCCCTGGTAGGCAACAGAAGGGAAGCGCGAGATGTCTCTTCCTCCAGAGATTCTCAAAAAAGTCAGACTGCTCGAAATCTCGACGCGAAAACTGGTGAGCTCGTTGCTGACCGGAAGCTATCACTCGGCCTTCAAAGGTCAGGGTATGACGTTTTCGGAATTCCGCGAGTATGTTCCCGGTGACGATGTTCGCGCTATTTCTTGGACATTGACTGCGCGAACCGGAAAAACTCATATCAAAAAATATGACGAAGAGCGCGAACTTACGCTGATGCTCGTTGTTGATGTCAGCGGCTCTTTGGATTTCGGCACAGGCAAGGATTTCAAAGGAGAAATTGCGACGCACTTGTCGGCGCTGCTGGGGTTTGCAGCTCAGAAGAATGGCGATCACGTGGGGCTCTTGCTGTTCAGCGATCAAGTCGAGCATTTTGTTCCGCCCAAAAAAGGTCGCGGACACGTCAACCGAATTTTGCGTGACCTCTATTATCAGAAACCGCTGCATCGCGGGACTCGCATTTTGTCGGCCGTCCAATATCTCCAAGGCGTTTTGAAAAAAAAATCCATTGTGTTCGTGCTTTCTGATTTTAACGACGCAAGCTTCGGTGAAGCATTGAAAACGATGTCGAAGAAACACGACGTCGTGGCGATCGTTGTCGACGATCCGGCAGAACGAAAATTGCCGTCTGTAGGACTCGTCGATTTTCGTGATGCCGAAACCGACGAAGTTGTAACGGTTGATACGTCTTCACGTCCGTTCCGTGAGCATTTCGAACGCGAGATGAAGAAACGATTCGAAGTTCGCGAGCGCGAACTTCGAAAGGCCGGCGTCGACCGGGTCGATGTCTCGACCGATGCAGACTTTGTTGCACCTTTGGCTGCGTACTTTAGAAAACGTGCGGCCGGAGGACGGCGCTGATGGCGGCTGCGCGAGATATTGCTCAGAACAAGCTAGTTCAAGCGTCGACCGCAGTTTCTGCCGTCGCGCCTACGCAATGGAGTTGCGAAGTTTCGCCATTGCCGGGTGGTACCGAACTCGGAAATCTCACGGTTGGCTCAAAGTTCTCGATGAAATGCAGTGGTGCTGAAGTGCAAGACTTCAATCCTCAGTCATTTTCGCTAGAACTCGGCAAGGCTGACAAATTTCGTTTAAGAATTCTAGAGAATCGCAAATCCACAACGTCGTCTATCGAACTGACTGTGACGAGCTATGTACCGGGCGATACTTCGCTTCAAGATGTCGTCATCACTGATGGACAAAATCGGATTTTGCTTGAAGGCGTGAATTTCAATTTAAAGTCGGTCATCAAAGACGACGAGAAAGATCCAAAACCATTTCCGCCCGAAGCTCCCGTCGGACTCATGTGGCCGACATCGACGATTTTTGTCATCATCGCGGTTCTTGTCGTCATCGTGACGACGATCCTTGCTCTGCTTCAGCGCAATCGACGCCGCGCAAAGTTTACTGCGTGGTTGCAAGCAAATCGGACGCCGCTCTCGCCTTTCGACCAATTGAATAAGGACATGCGCCGAAGTCTGAAGGAAAGAAATCCTTCGGCTCACATCGCCGAACTTGAATTAGCCACGCAGACTTACTTATCGCGGTTGTACCAAGCGCCGTTGCTGACCCGCTCGGCCAAAGTAATTCTAAAAACAATCACTCGTGGCGACAAGAGAGCACGCGAACGACTTTCGCCAATTACAATTCGACTTTTCGGCGAATTCGAACGTGTGTCTGAAAGTTTGTCGAAATCGCAGACCGACGCGACCGAAGCATTGAATGTCGTGCTTCCACAAATCCACGAATTGATTCGCGAGTTCGGCGAAAAAGTTCAGGCCGAATTTAGGCGAGGTGCCAAATGAGTTGGTATTCTTCGTGGGCATTTTTCTTAATACCGGTTGTCGTCGCATTTGTAGCGTGGGCGTACTGGCGTTCACGCAAACGTTCACCAACGGTGCAATATTCGTCGCTCGGTCTGCTTAAAGGAATTCCGCGGCCCCTTCGTACCCAATTGATGTGGTTGCCGACTTTCATTCTGCTCGCGGCATTAGTGCTCATCGTCATCGCACTCGCTCGACCACAGCGCGCGGATACAAAGGTCCGAAAAAACGTCGAAGGTATCGATATCATGCTGGTCATCGACGTTTCTGATTCGATGTTGATCGAAGACATGAAGCCGAACCGGCTGGTTGCGAGTAAAGAAATTTTGAAAGAGTTTGTTCGACGTCGTACGAATGACCGGCTTGGCCTCGTCATGTTTTCCGGTGAGGCATATACGCGCGTCCCACTGACTCTGGATCACAAAATATTGCTGGAAAGTATCGAGGCAATTAAAATCACCCGCAGCATCAAGATGGGTACGGCAATTGGTGTTGCACTTGCGGCGGGCTCGGGCCGACTTAAAGAGTCGACTGCGAAATCGCGCGTCATGGTCTTCATGACGGATGGTGAAAATAACTCGGGCACGATTGATCCAGAAACTGCGCTCGATATCGCGAAGGGCTTTGGCATCCGAATATATTCGATTGGGGCGGGCGTTGACGGCGATGCGCAGCTTCCGATTGAGACGATCGATGCGTTCGGGCGCAAAGTAAAACGATACCAGCCGATACATTCGACGGTGAATGACGAGCTGCTTGGAAAAATGGCTAGCGAAACCGGCGGCAAATACTATCGCGCGACCGACAATGCGTCTCTTAAGAAGGTCTTCGAAGATATCGATCGCATGGAGAAATCGAAAATCGATGTGAATCAGTACACGAAGTACGCCGAGATGTACGAGCCCTGGCTGATGTGGGGAATCATTCTCTTTTTACTTTCGTGGTTTTTGCAGGTCACCATTTTCCGGAAGGTGCCGTGATGCGATTTGCTCATCCGGAATGGTTGATGTTGCTGTGGATGTTGCCGGCGCTGTGGTTTATCGCGATCGTGACTTCGCGTCGTGCCCGCGCACGGCTGAACAAAGGCTTAGGCGAAAGAATGGCGCCACTGTTGGCGAAGCAAGTTTCTCCGGGCCGTCGAAAATTAAAAGCTGTCGCGCGCTCGCTCGCCTTGGCTCTCGCGATCGTCGCACTTGCTCGACCGCAATCGGGCAAAGGTCTGTCGGAAATTAAAGTTCGCGGCGTCGAGATGATGGTCGCTATCGACATCTCGACTTCGATGTTGGCTGAGGATGTAAAACCGTCGCGACTGCAATTTGCGAAAGCAGAACTGAGTCGACTCCTCGATTCACTTGCGGGCGACAAGGTGGGTTTAGTCGGTTTTGCCGGCTCGGCCTTGCTGTTGTCGCCGCTGACCAACGACATTTCGTCGCTCAAAATGTTTCTGGATTCTCTCTCGCCTTATTCGGTCGCGACTCAGGGCACGTTTGTCATGCAGGCCCTCCAAGAAGCCGCCGACGCTTTTGAGCGGGGCGGGACTGACGACGACGAACGAACTAAGACGACAAGGGTAATCCTCGTCATGAGCGACGGAGAAGATCAAGAAAAGGGCGCCCTCGAATTAGCGAAAAAATTGGCGTCGCAAGGAATTCGAATTTTCACGATTGCGTTCGGCACCGAACGCGGTGGAACGATTCCGATTCGCGACGAACGTGGATATCTGCGCAGCTATAAGAAAGACAAGAGCGGAAAAGAAGTCGTTTCGACAGTAAAGGGTGAATTTTTAAAAGAGTTAGCCCGGGTCGGGCAAGGCTCGTTTCATTTCGCGACTTTTGGCGGAAACGAGGCCCGCGCGGTCAAAGCAGATCTCGATAAACTGCAAAAATCTGAATTTGCTTCGAGCATGACGACTCAATATGAAGAACGCTTTCAGTGGTTTTTGATTGCGTCGCTAATCTTTGTTCTCCTCGATCTTCTCATAGGCGAAAAAGGTCGCGGTGATCGGGTCTGGCGCGGTCGTTTCGAAGCCGGACTCAAGTCGGCTGTCTGGTGGCTTTTGCCGCTCACGTTTGCAACGGCGACTATTTTAATTCCATCGCTCGGAAAAGCGGATGAATTCAAAGGTGTTCGACAAAATAACAAAGCGGTTGGCGCATTCAAAGATGAACGATTTGTCGAAGCACTCGATGGCTTTACGAAGTCGCTTTCGGAATTGCCAGATTCGGCAGAAGTACACTTTAACGTCGGCGCTGGTTTCATGGCCAACAAAGACGATGAAAAGGCGTTGACCGAATTTGACGTCGCTTTGAAAATGAATCCGTCAGCGGAGACCGGTTTCAAAGCGCATTTCAATCGCGGTCTTATTTATGGAAGTAAAAAGAAGGTCCCGGAGGCTTTGGATAGCTACCAACGAGCACTTGAACTGAAGCCTGATTCAGCCGAAACCAAACACAACATTGAGCTGCTAATTGCAAGTGGCGAAGGTGAGGGTGAAGGCGAAGGCAAGAGCGATCCAGGTAAAGACGGCAAGGAACCGAAGAAACCGCAAGACGGAAAAGATGAGAAGCCACAAGATCAGCCACCGCAGACGGGGCCGACGCCTAAACAAACGCCGCGACCTTTCAAATCGGAACAACTGAGTCAGCAAGATGTCGGTAAAATTTTAGAAGAGCTAAAGCGGCAGGAAGATCAGATCCGCGAGAAAATGCAACGCGAGGGTGGCAAAGAAACTCCTCGCGATAAGGATTGGTAGATGGTGCACCTAGTGTTTCGAACGATCTTGCTGTCGGTGCTATTTTCAGGATTCAATCTGGCTCTTGTCACGGGTGCTTCTGCGAATGCGCCGAAGTATGAAGTGAAAGCGTCTGTCGATCGCAAAGCGATCGATCCGAACGAAGTCATTGTGTTGTCCGTTTCTATCACGAGTGAAGAGAACGTCGACGTGCAGGAGCCAACACTTCCACCGATGAACGATTTCGAAGTCATGAGTAAGTGGCAGGGAGCTGAGACTCGCGCGAACTTGATTCAGACACCGACGGGAATGCAGTTCAAGACAGTTCGTAGCAACGTTTTCAATTGGCAGCTATCTCCTAAAAAATTGGGAGCATTGACTATTTTCCCGGTTGAAGTCGTTGTTGAAGGTAGAAGCGTTCGCACCGGCGCGATCACCGTACAAGTTGCGAGCGGCGCGGGTAGCGGTCAGCGCGGTCAAAGTGGAAACGGCCGCGGTACCGCCAAACCACCGCCGGGATTCGACGACGACGCGATGCCAGGGCCGACCGACGAAGAAGAAGATCTTTTTTCGCAGCTCCTGCGCCGAGGAATGCGACCGGTTCCGCAAGGCGGGTCGCGAACTCTCCCAAAAAATTCGAACGAAGCTTTCTTTGTGCAGGTAGAGACTGACAAGACGGAAGCTTATGTCGGCGAACAAATTACGGTTTCTTTTTTCCTCTATACGACTGGTGCGATCCGTGATCTCGACACTTTGAAATACCCATCGCTAAAAGGTTTCTGGAAAGAAGATATTGAGATTGCGACCCACCTCAACTTCCAACAAGAAGTCGTCGATGGTGTACCTTACAAAAAGGCGTTGCTTGCTTCGTTCGCACTGTTCCCGATCAAAGAAGGAAGTGCGACGATCGACAGCTACACCGCAAAGTGTACCGTTGTGAGCACCAACGATCCGTTTGGCGCACTCGGAATGGGTCGGGCATTTACCTATACGAAATCGTCGACGCCAATCAAAATTCAAGTGAAGCCACTGCCGACTGAAGGTCGACCCGCCGATTTTTCGGGTGCCGTCGGAGACTTTCAGGTCACCGCTCGAATTGAAAATAATAGTGTTTCCGCGAACCAGCCGTTTCCTTTGAAAATTAGATTCGAGGGGCGAGGAAACGCCAAACTCATCGACATTCCTCCGTTCCAGCCGCCGCAGGGAATGGAATTGTATGACACCCAGAAAGATTCCAAATTTTTCGGTTGGGGAACGAGCTTCAAAGAATTCACGCTGCAGTTGATTCCAAGGCAAGAGGGTGAATATACGATTCCACCAATCTCGGCGTCGATGTTCGATCCACAAACGAAAAAGTACATCACTCGTGTGACCGAAGCGTTGCGCGTTCGCGTCGGCGCCGGTGTAAAGGGCGCACAGGGTTCGGCCGAAAGTTTCACCGGTACAGGAAAACCGGGCGGCGGTAAAAAACCAGGTTCAAGCGGACCGACCGAACCCCGTATTGCCGAGCTCTTCAAACCCGAGTCGAAGTACGCATTCGCAAGCAGCCTCGCTGGCACCGCAAGCCTTTACGGAGCCGTCTTGGCTTTGCTTCTGGCGTTTGCGGCCTACGAATTCGGTTGGGGTCGCGGTGGTCCGCGTCTTGGTCGAATGGTCAGAATGCGACTTCGGGTTTTGGAGACGCTCGCTAAAAAAGGTGATGCAAGACAAGTCGGAGTGCGTGGAGTAAATCTGCTGGCTTTTACTCTAAGTGAAGTTGTCGGCGACCGAGTTTCAGAGCGAGAAGTCATGAAACTTCTTTCGGCGACGCCCCCTTCGATTCAGAAAGAGTGTGGACCAGTAATCACCGATGTGTTGCAAAAATTCGAGCTGCTTGCTTTCGCGCCAGAGTCGGTAGTTGAAGAGTGGAAGAATCCATCAAAATTACGCGAATTGATTAGTCAGACTGCGAAGACTTTGGATCGTGTGGTCGCGCTTTCAGGCTCTGGCGAACAATCCGTTTAATTCGCAATAGATCAATTAGCATCAGCAGGGGATCTATCCAGATCCTCACTTTTGAATCCGCCGAGTTTACCCATCGCACAGGGACCGTCGCGACCTTAAATCCCATTGCATTGGCTAGAACTAAAAGTTCAACGTCGAACGCGAATCCGTCGATAGTTTGTCGAGTGAATATCGGTTCAACTGCGCGTTTGCGGAACGCCTTGAACCCGCATTGTGTGTCACGAATGCCCGAAACACCAAAGGCTTGAACGAAGCGGTTAAATCCGCGTCCCATGTTTCTTCGAATCCAAGTTTGTTTCTTAATGATCTGGCTTTGCGCCTCTGCACGCGAACCAATGATGATGTCCGTTTCAGGATTCACCGTGAATTCCGCGACAAATTTGAACGTTTCAGCAAGTGGTGTCGAAAGGTCGGCGTCCATGAAGAAGACGAGCTCGCCCCGCGCTCTTAACATTCCCGTTTTCACGGCGTATCCCTTGCCGCGCTGCACATCATTTTCAATCACAGTGAACATTGGATTTCCGGCGACTGCAGTATGTGTGAGTTCCACAGTGCGATCCGAAGATTTCTCAATCACGATGATGATCTCGAGCCCAGCGACGGTTCCGTCTGTGCGACCAAAGAACGATTTCAGGTTGCGAATAGTCTCGGGCAACCGACGTTCTTCGTTGTAAGCCGGAATAACGATTGAGAGTGAAGGACTGGACGTGCCCGCCATGGGTGTTATCGTATTCCAAGAGATGTTGAATCAGAACGAAAATCCATCATCGAGTCGACGGGCTCGGCTTAAAAATTCTCGAGGGCTAGGTCTCTTCGTACTTCTCGCGGTATCTGCGTTTCTGCGCCTCTTCAATCTAGCGTCGAAACCGCCGCATTTCGATGAAGGCATCAATGGACATTTCGTCACGACGATTTGGCGCGACGGGTTTTACACCTACGATCCAACAAATTTTCACGGGCCACTCTACTTTTACCTCTGTCATATCTCGGAATTGCTTTTTGGACGAAGCATCGACTCGTTTCGCGTCATGAACGCGGTGCTTGCCGTGCTTGTGGTATTTACGGTTTATCAGTTTCGGCGTTTCCATGGGCGAACCGCGACAATCGCCGCATGGATTGTGGGACTTAGTCCCGCTTTCGTTTTTTACGGGCGATACGCCATTCACGAAACTTTATTCATTTTAGGGCAGCTGCTATTTGTCTATGGTCGATTCGCGTGGATGAGTCGTCCGACCCGACAGGCGATCTGGTCGATGGCTTCTGGTGTTGTCATACTGGTTTCAACTAAAGAAACATTTTTCATCTTCTTAGGAACATGGATCATCGCCGAAGTTTCGATTTGGTTTCTCGAGCGAGTCGAAAAAGCGAAAAGTCCCTGGAGTACTTTCAATCAGCTCGGCGCGGCCGAGAAACGCGATATAGCCGCTTCGGTCGGATGGATCTCGGGTATTTCAGCCGTTGTCTTGGCAGCCCTCTATACGGGTTTCTTTGAAAGACCGTCAGGCCTTGTCGACTTCTTTCGCGCGTTTACGTTTTGGTCGAAAACTGGAGCTGGTCAAACCGGACACGAGAAACCATTCTTTTACTGGATCCAACTTCTATTGAGGTACGAGTGGCCACTCCTGATCGGTTTATGGATCGCTGCGTACGCGACAATCACCTTAACTTGGGAAGATCGGAAACAGCGTATCCTGTTGTTAACGGGATTCGGTACTTGGCTCGCATACTCATTAATCCCCTATAAAACCCCGTGGCTCATACTTAGTTTTTGGCCGCTTGCATTTTTCGTTCTACCTGTATTCGCCACCCGACACAGACTCTCGCGATCGAGGTGGGTTCTTTTGACTGTCGGCTTGGTCGCTTTGCTCGGTGTGTCGGCCCAAAAAGCTTGGGACATCAGTCTTGTCAATCCAACTGATCCGAATGAACCGTATGTCTATGTGCAAACTACGAACGACTATTTAGCGGTCATGCAAGTGCTTCGCGGAAAAATCGCGAAGAGTCCGGAAGCGCGTAACACTTCTATTGTCGTAATGATCAAAGACCCATGGCCATTGCCTTTTGATCTTAGCCTTTACCCGAAAATGCGATATGCGCGCCTTGAGGATCTCGACAAAGAGGCGAGCCTAATGGCTAACGCCGGCATGATGTTGGTGGATGGATCGGCTCTTCCGGGATTGCGAAAAGTGTTTCCAAAACGTTTTGCAAAGATGAAGTTTCAACTTCGCGACGCATATGATGCCGGTTGGGCTCTGTTTGATGCCGAGCTATTTGCAGGAGCGCTGCCCGAGGATGTTGAATATGAAGGGCCGTAGCTTAAGCTTCGCACTTTTTTTCGTCGCACACTCGGTTTCTGCTACGGGGACCGCCTTCGTGCTCTCCTGGATATTTGGCGGTCTGACACCGGTCATCGCCTTACTCAGTCTTGGATTTTCGTTCTTCCGCGCCAGGCGTTTTGTTCGCGGCATGAGAAATACACTTGAATGGCGTGCCCCCGAAGCCATTCGAAGTTGGTCAGCGATAGAACTCGCGCTTCTCACCTTCGTTTTATTCGCCAGCTACAAGCACTTTTCCTGGCTGTTGGCCTATATGCCGGGCGCGGCTATCAAGACGTTGTCGACCACAAATTATGGCGACTTGCCTCTGCATTTAAATTTTATTCGCGCACTTGCGAGTGGGATCGATTTCCTCCCGGTCAATCCGATCTTCGCAATCGAACCACTTCGTTATCCCTTCGGTCCCGATCTTTACAATGCACTTTGGGAATGTCTTGGGATTCAAACATCCGGTCATCTTTTTCTTACTGGCGTGGCTGCAACCTTCGCGTCGCTCATTCTGCTTCGCGAACTCGGCGGCCCGTGGGCCATGGCGGCGTTTTTCCTAGCTGGAGGAAGTGTCGTTGCGGACGCCCCCGCATCGGTCGATTGGAAAAGCTTTTTCCTTGCGATATGGATCACACAACGGGGTATGCTTTGGGCGATTCCAGTGGGCGTAACTCTATTGATTTATTTGCGATCCCACTTGTCGAACGAAACGCGGTTACCGCGCAAAGCCGTGAGTGGACTCGGAAGAATGTGGGGAGCATTTCCGCTGTTTCACGCTCATTCATTCGTCATAGTGAGTCTGCTTCTGTTCTTTCTCACTTGGCGAGACTTTGGAATCAAACGCACCCGAGATTTTCTGCGAAGGTTTTTCATTGAGAACCGCGCTTTGGCGTGGGCACTTTTGCCAGCGACCTTTTTGATTCACCACACATCGGCTGGTTTTTCGAAAGCCTCGGTCGTCCATTGGCGAACCCTGTGGCTTGCGCCAGAGCATGGCTCGGCGGTCGACACGTTGAGTTGGTTCTGGAAAAACTTTGGACCGGCTTTCGCTTCATTGGCTTCGGTGGGCGCGATTATTTTGTTTGCGAAGAAATTCTGGTTGAAAGATGAACTCGCTCTGCGCCCGAGAAGATCTTCTTACGACGAGCTGATAATCTTATTGTCGTTCTTCATCGTTTTTCTTTTCGTGATGTTGGCTCCTTGGGAGTGGGACAATATAAAAGTTCTGGTGTGGCCGTGGCTTTTGGTTTTCGCTTTAGCCGGCCGATCCATCGGGCGCCTTTCATTGTTACGACCGACGCCGTTGTGGTCTGTAATCACTTGTGTCGCGCTGCTAGCGGCATTCAGCCCGGGTATTCTCGTCATCTCGCGATCGTGGGTTCGTCCGCAAGAACACTCGACAACGGTTTGGACGATCGAGCAGCTGGCATATGGTGAAGCGGTGTTAATTCGAGTTCCAAAAAAAGCAGTTTTTGCTGCTGCACCCTCGCCGGTTCACGTACTTGCATACTTCGGTCGAGTTCGAGCTCTTGGCTATCCAGGGCACCTTTGGTCCCACGCGATAGACTACCAAAGCACCGAACGCGCGCTTGAGAACTTGATGAACGGCACAGAAGGCTGGGTCGAGGCTGCCAAGCAGCTAAAAGTAACGCATATTTATTGGGGCCCCGAAGAGCGTTCGCGCTGGGGTGCCGATCTCGCAGCGAAAACTTGGCAATCGCGTCTTCCGCTGATTGCCAAGGCTGGCGATCATGAAGTGTACGAGTTCAAGGAGACGAGATGAATTTTCAAATTTTCTGTACTGCTTTTACGATTCTCTCGAGTATTTCGTTCGGTGCTCGGGCCGAGACGGTTTCTGCGCAATCGATTACTTTAAATCTCTCCGAGTCAATTACTTCGACATCACCTGCGGTCGCGCGACTCAAAGAAATGCGCACTCAATACGAAGCGGGTAAATTCGACGCGTGTTTGAAGAGCGCAGCGGGTACCAAGAAATTAGCCAAGGGGCTTGAGCCATGGATCATGGTGCTTGAACTTGATTGCGCTATGAAACTTCCTGCGCAAAAAGCCTCGAGCGATTCGCTGGATCGTGTTTTGACAGCGGCAGATTTAAAAACAAATTTGATGGCCTTTGGTCCTTGGGCACCGAAACTTCGCTTGTCATGGGCGAAAGCACGTTTAGTCGCGATTGAAATGGATATGAAGTTTAATCGCACGCGGGCCTGGTCGCATGTTGAAAAACTCTCGCGTGCGCTAGGGAACTCTTCGGGACCCAATGCGATGCTCGATGATGTATCAAGAGCTAAACTTTGGCGCATGGCCGGCGAACTTGT
>JAYSST010000763.1:0-2488 GCA_043720435.1 Bdellovibrionales bacterium | reverse complement strand
TCGCCGCCTGGTATGGAGACGTCGAAATCACCGTTCGTATAGGCGACTGCGTTTTTGTTTGTGTCTGTTCGTAAACGTGAGTCTTCGGTTTTTCATTTTGCGGCGCCGTCACGCCAGACCGCTCGGTCTTTGTAGGCGTCGGAGTATTTTGAGTCGCTGATGTTTGTGTTGCGTTCGGAATCGCGATCGCAGCCGGCGTTTTTATCGTCGGCGCGTTAAAAAGGTCGCGCAGTTCTTCCGCGCGACGTTGCTTCGACGCCGTTCCTTCGACTTTCACCTTGGACTTCTTCTTCGCGGCCATACTGTCTCGTTATCGGCCGTTTCAGTCTGGGACTTAAGCCCGAGGTACCTAGGCGGGGCCGTCGATGGGTATGGTGATGATGAATTCGGAGCCGCGACCTGGTTCTGAGGTGACGCTAATCTCGCCGTCGTGTTTTTTAACGATCTCGTACGAGATGCTGAGGCCGAGGCCGGTTCCTTGGCCAACGACCTTGGTCGTGAAGAATGGGTCAAAGATTCGATCGATCAGTTCTTTTTTCATTCCCGGTCCCGTGTCGCGAATTGAAATCCGGGCAGTTCCTTTCGGAGATTCCTCGAGCTTGATCCAGATCTCACCTTCGCCGTCGATCGCCTGTGCCGCGTTCGACAAGATGTTCATGAACACCTGATTCACCTGACTCGCGTAACAAAGCACCTCGGGAACCGGCTTGAAATCTGTGTGAAGCGTAATCCGATTTTTCGTTTCACCTTGGATGAGTGCCAAGGTCGTTTCGATTCCCTCGCGAAGTTCGACACGTTTCAATTTTGCTTCGTCGAGGCGCGAGAAGTTTCTTAGCTTCACAACAATGTCGCGCATGCGACGAGCACCGTCTTCGCTCGAAGAAATTAATTTCGGCAAATCTTGCATGATGAAGTCGTAGTCGATTTCTTTTTTCGACTTTGCAATTGCATCGGGTCCCGACTTCGAAGCATCGATCAGTCGGTTCAGCTTCTCGACGTAATCTCTTAGCGTCGCCATATTCGAGTAAACGAAACCAATTGGGTTATTCAATTCGTGCGCAACCCCCGCCACAAGTTGACCGAGGCTCGCCATTTTCGCCGTGTGGACGAGTCGCGCTTGTGTATCGCGAATTTCGCGGTTGGCGTCTTCGAGTTCGCTGATTTTTCCCTGCAATTCTTGGCGGGCGAGATGAATTCGATGCGACATTTCGTTGAAACTCTCTGTCAGCACACCAATTTCGGTTTCGCTCGTCACCGGCATTTCAATCGGGCCCTCTCGGGCGTCCAACCAGTTCGTACCCTGCAATGCTTCAACCAAATCATTGAGTGGTCTTAAAACTATTTTCGACGTCACGAAGGCCGTAAGAATCAGCAAGAGTCCGACGAGACCGATGACCCAGAAGAATGTGTAATTGATATTCCGCAAGACTGATCTCGTCTTGGCTTTGGAGGCGCCGATTCCCATATAGAAAAACGAATCACCCCATGGAACGCGAGAGATTACAAAACCAAAGGGCTCGTTTCGCAAAGTGAGGTCAAAGAACACTTCTTCCTTGCCGCCGATACTTCGAGCAAAAAAATCCTTCGGATATAGAAGAATATCGGCATGACTTGCTCCGACGATTATCCCTTGTGAATCGAAAAGCATAACTTCGAGTGAGAGTCGCTTTTTCAAGTTCTCGAGAAATGATGGGCCGAGATTTATAATCTCTTCGACCGCACCCGCTAGGCGATTTGCTTTGGTCTCGAGTTTGATTAAAGAAATCAAGTCGAGACTGTTGCCAACGCCAACATCCGCGACAGAAACTTGACCAGTTTTTTCGAGAGCCGAACGATAGGCATCACTTAAAAATACCGGTGGCTCGGGGGTTCTCGCCGAACGCCTTGATGCGGTGTCTTCTTGCGTGATCACCGCAATCTGTTGAAATTCGCGATTGAAAACGCTCATAGCCGAGACGAGAGTGCCATCGATCAAACCTGGCGCGAGATCTCGAACTTGCGCGACGTTTCCGGTCGAAAGATGAAAGAGCAGCTGCGCGTCGCCGCGAATTCGGTTGCGACGCCCCGACAGATACCGTTCATAATCAGCGATGGTCGTCGTGACTTCGCGCGAGTTTGCGCGCAACCGTTGATCGAGCTCGTTATCGATCGCGTCTTCAAACTGTACGAGCGAATATCCGGTGACAAACATCAGCGGCAGCAGTGATAGCGCCAAGAACCAGAGCAATAAAATAGTTCGAAGCGAACGCTTAGGACGACGATTTCGAAATACTCTTTTTTCTAACACTGTAAGCGAGTCCCATCTGCGGCAGCGGCCGAAGCCGCTTTAAGTTCCCGATTCGATCCATAGGATAAATCGAACCTGCCCTTCGGGCATCACGCGAGGGTGGGGATCTTTCGAGATCCGGACTGGACCATAGACGCGCAGACTCTCGAGGAGCTTCTGCTCGCTGTTTTCGGGGATTGTGAAGTGATAATAACGTCCGGA
>JAYSST010000762.1:0-6165 GCA_043720435.1 Bdellovibrionales bacterium | reverse complement strand
CGCTTCTCAGGTATCCAGAAATTTTAGTCATAAATAAGTACATACGTTTCCTTTCGCATTACGCGAGGTGTAGGCTCAATATATGGTCAAAATCGAATCTGTCTACCAGGGCGACAAACATACTCGAATTATTCACGGACCTTCCGGTGCTATTTTAGAAACAGATGCTCCGAAAGACAACAACGGTCGGGGCGAGTCATTCTCTCCGACCGACTTAGTCGCAGCGGCGCTTGGCAGCTGCATGCTGACTGTGATGGCTATCAGTGCCGAAAAAGATGGGATTGACATGCGTGGGGCCAAATCTCAGGTGATCAAAAATATGGCGGCGAATCCACGTCGCATTTCGAGCCTCACTGTTGAGGTCGAAATGCCCGCTTCAGTCCCCGCATCGGCTCGCGAGAAGCTTGAGGTCATTGCACGCACATGTCCGGTGGTCAAAAGTCTGTCAGAGCAACTCGACTCTCCCATCGTCTTCACCTGGTTGTAATCGTGGATGCAATTGCATTGCAGCGCCTAGGTTGAGCTCATCAATAAAAGTTCTTTTAGAACAGTTTCCACTTCAATCGATTCGTAGGCCCTACGTTCACGCTCGAACATCGATTCCAAATCCATCGGTTCTTTACCTAAAATAAATCGATCGGAGGGCCCGAGCGGTCCCCAAATCTCGGGTCGTGCGCGTCCCATCAAAGTCAAAGTTTTCGTCCCGACACTCGCGGCGATGAACTGCACCGAGCTCGTGTTCGTTAACAAAAACTCGGCACCCGAGACGGCATTGAATAGTTCGCCGATCGAATGCGGCTGCAGAACTTCAAAATCGTCAACAGCGACTTCATGAAGCCATTCTGTTTCGCTTGGTGCTCCGACAACGACCGGCGTTATCCCGCTAAAAAGTTCTCGGCGGGTCAAATCAAGAAGCAGCTCGCGAAATTTCTTAGCGGGCCACGCTTTTTCTTTACGAGACGATGTCGGATTAACAACGAAGTACCGGTCCGAGCTCACTTCACTCTTGGTGTAAGAAGCGTCAAGGCGACGCGGTGTGGGAAGTCCTGCTTGGCGCCATTTTTTAACTCGCGGACTTAATTCAATCCGTTCGCGCAACGATTTGTTCGCGAACCGTGGATCACCCTTGAAACAGGCTTCAGCTTCATCCATCATCAAAAGCGGAACATCGCGCTCGTGGATCAATGGATCCTTACCGTCGTGCGGTGCTCGGCGGTTATAAATGAAACGTGCCGGACCTTCAGCCGAACCCCATCGTTCGGGCACCCGTGCCCAAAAAGCAGCAAAGCCTTGTCGAGGAGAATCAACTCGCGCGTTCACAACGGCGCTATAACCCGATGCGAATTCATGTCGAAGAGTTGAAGGACTTGTCTGCCGTTGGATCCAATTCCCGTCGATGAGGTTATGGACCACAGCCGCAGTGCCGCCTTTTTCAACCGTCACAACGCGGTCCACTTGCGGCCAATAACCGGCCTCTAGGATTTGCAACCAAAGCGGCGGGCCGACAACGGTGACTTTTGCTGCAGGCCACATGTCGATCGTCTCGCGCAGCGAAGCTAAGCCGACCAAAAGATCGCCAAGCGCTCCTATGCGAATCCAACCCACGCGCTGCACAAAACCTCCCGTCGCCAACTGCTTACAATTCAGCTATAAATTCGAGAATGTCAAAAGAGCTCCAAATACCTTTTCACGCTCCGGCAGTCTCAGATCTCGAGAAGTCATACGTTCTTGAGTCGCTCACATCCGGCAAACTTGCCGGCGACGGACCATTCACCCACCGATGCAATGCTTGGTTGCGCAGTCAGCTTGCAACTCCAAATGTCTTGCTTACTCACTCTTGCACAGCGGCGCTTGAAATGGCTTCACTACTCTGCGAACTAAAACCCGGCGACGAAGTGATAATGCCGTCGTTCACGTTCGTCTCGACGGCCAACGCCGTTGTACTTCGCGGTGCTGTCCCGGTGTTCATCGAAATACGTGCCGATACACTCAACATCGACGAAGCGAAAATCGAAGCTGCGATCACCGCAAAAACCAAAGCGATTTCGGTCGTACACTACGCTGGCGTCGCGGCTGAAATGGATACGATTTTAGCGATCGCACAGAAACACGGATTGAAAGTCATCGAAGACGCCGCACAAGGCCTAATGGCTTCCTACAAGGGCCGAGCGCTCGGAACCATCGGCGATTATGGTGCACTGAGTTTTCACGAAACAAAAAATGTCGTATCGGGCGAAGGCGGCGCCCTCATCATTCGCGACGGCGACGGGGCCGCGCGTGCAGAAATCATTCGCGAAAAAGGGACGAACCGAAGTCAGTTCTTTCGTGGGCAGGTGGACAAATACACTTGGGTCGATGTCGGCTCGTCTTATTTGCCAAGCGATCTTTTAGCCGCATTATTACTAGCGCAATTTGAACGTGCGAAAACGCTAACGACGCAACGGATGGCGATCTGGAACTACTACCAAAGCGCCTTCAAAAATTTAGATGCGAAAGACATTCATCGTCCTACGATCCCAAAAGAGTGCGAACACAACGCGCATATTTATTATCTGATCACACGCAGTCTAGACGAGCGCACCAAACTTATTTCCGTTCTTAAACAAAACGGGATTCAGGCGCCATTCCATTACGTCCCCCTCCACTCAAGCCCTACCGGGAAGAGACTTGGTCGCGCGCACGGGGACCTTTCCCAAACTGTCGAACTTTCGGAACGCCTTATTCGACTACCGCTTTTTTCGACACTGGTATCTCAAGAAAAAGTCGCCGCCCTTGTGCTCGACTTTTATAGAGCGAATTAATCGCAAATGGAAAAAATGCGAGTCCTTCACGTTTATCAAAGTCCCAGCTTCTCGGGCGCCGAAGGTTACGCTCTCGAAGTTGCGCTTCATCAATCTAGAAAGTGCGATGTCACCTTTCTGTTGAAGAAGTCCGCACCGCTCGAGGCTAGAGTTCGCGCGGCTTCCTCCAAAATTGACGTCGCGACCGAATTTAGCGATTTGAATCTCGCAAAATTCGACGTGGTTATTTTGCATTCTACGCAGGAACTTAAGCATCACTGGCCACGCCTCGCGCTAGCTAAGATCAAGGCCAAGGTCGGCAGCGCGCGAGCCCCCAGAGTCATCGTTTACACGCACATTTGGATTAGCCACTCGAAGCGTGATCCAATTCATGCGATTCCCTATGGAGTTGTCGATCAAGTCTGGACTTCGTCCGAGCAGGCTCGCGGCGCACTCGAAAAAGTTTTGCCGATCGCTAAAAGCCACATCGACGTCGTTCGATACGGTCGTGACATTAAAGCCTTCGATTCGTCGCTCTTAAGCAAACAAGCGGCTCGCGAAACACTTGGATTGCCGCAAGACGCGGTCGTCGTCGGTACCATTGCTCGCGTCGACAAAGGCAAAGGCAGCCGTGAGTTCTTTGATGCCGTAACCGATCTCATGCTGTCGCGTGCAGATTTGCACTTAGTGATGATCGGATCCGCGACAAGCAGCGACCCAAAAGCGACCGAGCTTGATCAAGCGATTGATCGCGACATTGCACTGCTCACACCGCAGATACGCGCACGTGTTTATAAAAAGGGTCGTATCGAGAATGCGACTGCACTGATGCGCGCCTTCGACTTGTTTGTATTAGCGACGTACAAAGAAAATTTTGCGCTGACACTGCTTGAGGCTTTACTCGCCGAGGTGCCTTGCCTCGCAACAGACAGTGGCGGTTCGCCCGACGTGGTTCATCCACACGCCAACGGTTGGCTCTATTGGCCCGAAAGCGTGAAGTCGCTTCGCGAGACACTGCTGACGGCACTCGAGCAAAAAAATAAGTGGGCAGACTTCGGTAAACGCGGACGCAAATTCGTTTTTGAGAATTACGAATTCTCTCAAGTGATGAAAACTGCGGACGAGAAGTTGCACACCCTCGTCCGTCCGGATTCTATTTAAGCTAAAACTTCTTTAACGGCTTTAATCACGCGTTCAACATCGGCATCCGGCATATCCGCGTAGAGTGGCAGGCAAATGCAAAGCTTCGCTGCCTTTTCACATTCCGGAAGTTTATAACGATCACGAAGCTCGCGGTAAACCGGTTGATGGTGAAGCGGAGACGGATAGTGCACCGAAGTAGGTATGCCCTTGTCTTTCAAAGCCTTTGCAAACGCATCGCGGTCCGGAACCAAAACGGTATACTGCGCCCACACCGATTGACGATCGGACATGACTTTCGGAATTTGAAGCTTTGTACCAAATCCTTCGAATGCCTTTGTGTACATCGATGCGACCCGCTGACGACGTTCAATTTCCCAACCGTAACGTTTCAGCTTCTCGATTAAAATCGTGCACTGAAGAGTGTCGAGGCGACCGTTGATACCAATCGCCACATGGTGATATCGCGATTCTTGTCCGTGAACCCGAATGATCGTCATCTTTTTGTAGAGTGCTTCGCTGTCTGTGAACACCGCACCGCCGTCGCCGTAGCAGCCCAGCGGTTTCGCCGGGAAGAAAGACGTAGCACCTATGTCGCCGAGTGCGCCGCTGCGATGACCGTGGAACCGGTGACCCGCTGGGGCATCGTACACAGCGCCAAAACTTTGTGCTGCATCTTCGATCACGGGAATTCCGTGTTTCTTCGAAATTATATCGAACGCCATGAAATCAGCCGGCTGGCCGTACAACGAGACCGGCATAATAGCTTTCGTCTTTTTCGTTATCGCAGCTTCGACGCTCGCTGGGTCGAGGTTGAACGTCACCGGATCGATATCGGCAAATACCGGCGTCGCACCGACGAGATTTATAACTTCAGCCGTTGCGAAAAATGAGAATGCCGTGGTGATCACTTCGTCGCCGGGGCCGACTCCCAGCGCCATCAACGCCATCACCAATGCATCGGTTCCACTCGCAGCCGTGAGGCAATATCTTGAACCGGCAAATGCGGCCAGTGCCCTTTCTGATTCTTCGACTTCGGGCCCGAGAATAAATTGGCCGTGCTCAAGAACGGTTTTAATTCGAGCGTTAATAGCAGTTTCCATGGCGCGATACTGCGGCTTCAAATCAAGATACGGAACCGGCGTCAAACCTGACATCGAAAACTCCCAAGCGTTGTAGAGCCGAAAAACAGATTCTGGCATCATGTTGCTATGAGAATTCAGAGTCAATGCATCGCACTGCACCAATCGATCTCGGCTCGACCATCTGGCTGATTGCCACGGTTCGCGCCGCTCGCTACCGTAGCCAAACACCTCTAGATGGAGCCGGAACACTATGACATTTCTTCTCAAGCAGATTTTTGGCTTTCTCAAGCTTCTCAACTCTGACACCGGCAAAAACCAAATCGCCGCCGGAGTCGCTTGCGGACTCATCCTCGGTTTCGCACCCGCATTTTCGCTGCAGACGATACTCGTCATCGCGCTGCTCTTTTTCTTTCGAATTCAGATTGGCGCCGCAACGATCTTTGCGTTTTTCTTTTCGTTCGTCGCATGGATTGTCGACCCACTGTCGCATCAGCTCGGAATCGCTGTTCTCGAAATGGAGGCGCTAAAACCGCTCTTGACCGAAATGTACAACATGCCGCTGATCCCTCTGACTCGCTTTTTCAACTCGATGGTTATGGGATCAGCGATCATCAGCATTCTCTTGGCACCGGTCGTTTATTTCACATCGAGAATCTTGATCGATAAATATCGTGAAACGGTTGTCGCTCGCTTTAAACAAACGAAATTCTGGAAAGCCGTTAAGGCCACTAGCTTTTATGGTCTCTACGCAAAATACGATCAACTCTACGGCGCCTAAGAAAAGGAGCGACAATGACGAACACCACAGACTCGAAGACTCCTTTGGAACGTCCCGTAAAAATAAAAAAACGCCAAGGACCGATTCGCTGGGAAGCTATTGCCCCACTGACAATCGTGGTCGCGGTTATTTGGGCCTATTTCTTCTTCTTCTTCGACACCCATGCAAGGCACGGTCTTGAATATATCGGAACCCAAGCCAACGGTGCCGAAGTGAACATTGCAGAACTCAAAACTAGCTTTTGGGGAGCCTCACTCGAAGTAAGCGGCATCGAAATTACCAACGCCGAAACGCCAGCTAAAAACATTGTCGAATTCGGCACCATGAAATGGCAGATGTTGTGGGATGCGCTACTGCGTGGAAAGGTCGTCGTTGAAGATGC
>JAYSST010000761.1:0-2489 GCA_043720435.1 Bdellovibrionales bacterium | reverse complement strand
GTTTTGCTAGTTGACCTCGATCCCCAGGGAAACGCCTCGAGTGGTCTCGGGCTGAAGAAACACGAGTATCAAGAAGAGAACATTTACCACGTTCTGATCGGCGAAAAGACACTCGAAGAAATCAAAAAACCGACCTCGAATCCGAACCTTTTTGTGGCTCCCGCAACGCCCGACCTGGTAGGGGCTGAAATTGAACTGGTTGATGCGCAGCGTCGCGAGTATCGATTGCGTGAAGCTATTGCCTCCATCTCGGCGAATTTTGACTATGTTCTGATCGATTGTCCGCCGTCGCTGGGACTCCTGACTTTGAACGCGCTGGCAGCAGCGAACACTTTTCTCGTACCGCTTCAGTGCGAGTATTATGCGCTGGAAGGTTTGTCACAGCTGCTGACGACTGCGGGACTCGTAAAAAAGAACATCAATCCTGAACTTCGCATCGAAGGAATTTTGCTGACGATGTTTGCGGCGAGCAACAATCTCAGTCACCAAGTCGTTTCCGAAATCCAAACGCATTTCGGAGACAAAGTATTTAAAGCGATCATTCCAAGAAACGTGCGCCTGAGCGAAGCGCCGTCACATGGTCAATCGATCATTGATTACGAACCACGTTCGGTTGGAGCACTCAAATATCAGGAGTTGGCTGAAGAGTTAGATAGCCGAATTTACGGCGGAACGACTACTCAAGTGGCCGACGAAGTGCCCGCCGTTGAAAACAAACCTGTGTTCGCAGAAGGTCCAAATGTCTGAAAGTAATCAGAACTCCACAAACTCGAACAAAAACCCGAAGGCACGCCTCGGTCGCGGGTTGGGTAGTCTTCTTGGCGCGGCGGCTAGTCAGCGCTCCGACTTCGCGGACATGGTGGCTACTCCAGAAATCGCTGCGAAAGTGGGGGTTTCGCCAAGTGCTAGCTTGGATACTCGCACTGAAAGCGCGGCCCAGTTCGGATCCGAACCGATTATAAAGACGGTGATCGAAGAAAAAATTGTCGAAGTAGAAAAGATCGTCGAAGTCGAAAAGCTAGTTTACGTCGAAACTCCGGCGGTGGTGCCGGATGGCGCTCGTATTTGGATCGTGCCGGTTGAAAAACTCGCACCAAACACGCAGCAGCCTCGACAGGTTTTCGAAGACGGCCCACTGAAAGAACTCGCGGCCTCTATTAAAGAGAAGGGGATTTTGCAGCCGATCACGGCTCGTCGCCTCAGCGAAACAGAATTTGAAATCATCGCCGGTGAACGACGTTGGCGTGCGGCCCAGATGGCTGGCCTCAAAGAAGTTCCGGTCATATTAAAGACAGTTACCGAGCAGGACTCTGTTGAATTCGCGATCCTTGAAAATATTCAGCGTGCGGATCTGAATCCAATCGAAGAAGCAGAAGCCTACAATCACATGATGGTGATGTACGACCTGACTCAAGCGCAGGTCGCAGATCGGCTTGGCAAAGAGCGTTCGTCGGTTGCAAACGCTTTGCGACTGATGGCTTTGCCTCCTGAAGTTAAATTGATGATCGGCGGAGGAGAGCTAAGCTCTGGACATGCCAAGGTTCTTCTTGGACTCGAGTCGATGTCGGACCAGATTTCTTTTGCTAAAGAAGTGATTCGAGAAAAACTCTCGGTTCGCGCGCTGGAAAAGAAAGTCGCCGATAAAAAATCGATGGGGACCGGAGCCACTGCTGGAGTGCGTGTACCGATGGGCTTGGACGTGTCTTCGAAACTTGTTGAAGCACTCGCCGGCGAACTTCAGAAATTAATCGGAACTCGTGTCGTCATTGACTACGCCGATCGCCGGGGCAAACTAAGCGTCTATTTTCATTCAGACGAGCAACTTACTGAAATCGTCGAGAGGATGCGCAAAGGATGGACGAAATCGAACGTCAGTCAAAGTCCGGGGCAAAGCTCGGGTCCAGCGACCGCGTCTTCCCGAAGTTAATGACAGAATCGACTGTCACTGATGGGCGATTGACCGCGCTTCTCGATGAAGGCGCTCAATTTGAAGGCAAACTTTCTTTTGAGGGAGTCGTGCGAATCGGCGGCTCTTTTAAAGGTGAGATCTTCACTCGAGATACTCTCGTAATAAATCCGGGTGCAGTTGTCGAAGCTGACGTCGAGGCAGACGTTGTCGTGATCTCAGGAACTTTCGTCGGCAGTGTCGCTGCGCGAAAACGAGTCATCATGCATCCACCTGCGGTTTTTCGCGGCACTGTCACAACTCCCAGTTTAAGAATTGATGAGGGCGTCACCTTCGAAGGTGCGTCGTACATGCCGAGCACCGAACCTCGCGCCTAATTGCGCCACTAAACGCGTTGGGCATTTTCCTTGACCCCTTTCTTTGGCCGGTGCTACTGACATCGCTACAGAAATAGCTCTCCAGACACGTTTATTAAGGGGCCCATGGGACTGCTGAAATCGCTCGGCATCGACTTTACTTTAGGGATTCACGTCGTTTGCTTTGCCGTCGCATACTTGTCTCTCTCAAATCTGATTTTTAAACC
>JAYSST010000760.1:0-2495 GCA_043720435.1 Bdellovibrionales bacterium | reverse complement strand
CTAAATATATCAAAGATCGACATCTGCGTGAAGCGTTCAGCTTTCACTCGCTGCTCGTGGGCGGGAACCCGTTTTCGACTTCTTCCATTTACACGCTTATTCATTTTCTGGAGCGAAATTGGGGTGTGTTTTTTCCGCGCGGGGGTACCGGCGCGCTCGTTCGGGCTCTTGTTTCTTATTTTGAAGAACTTGGCGGCGAGATCGTTTTGAACTCTGAGATCGAGCAGATCACAACGGCTCGCGGTGCGGTGACAGGTGTAAAGACGAAAGGAAGTGACATCTGGACTTGTGATGCTGTCGTCAGCAACGGGGATGTGTTGCACACCTACAAAGACTTGCTACGCAACGAGCCGAAAGCACGAGCGAGCGAGAAACGAATTGAAAATTCTGATTTCTCGATGTCACTTTTTTTAATTTATTTCGGAACAAACAAGAAATACCCACAGCTTGCTCATCACAACGTTTTGTTCGGACCGCGGTACGAAGGACTTTTAAAAGAAATTTTTGTGACCGGCGGAAAGTTACCGAATGATTTTTCGCTCTATCTGCATGCGCCGAGCCTGACCGATCCTTCGCTGGCTCCGAAAGATTCAGAGTGCTTTTATGTCTTGGCGCCAGTGGCCCATCTTGGAAAATTAAAAATTGATTGGCAGGTTGAAGGTCCGAAGTATGCCGAGCGAATCATGCAGTACATGGAAGAAAAATATCTTCCAGGGTTGCGTGAGAGCGTCGTCGTTCAAAAGATATTCACGCCGGAAGATTTTAAAACTGAACTGAACTCGCATCTCGGTGCTGCATTTTCACTTGAGCCAAAGCTGACTCAGTCTGCGTACTTCCGGCAGCACAACCGCGATTCTAAAATTAAAGGGCTTTATTTCGTAGGCGCTGGAACTCACCCGGGAGCTGGCGTTCCCGGTGTTGTGAATTCGGCCAAGGCGACGGCGGGCTTGATATTAGAGGACATCTTATCAAGTAAGCCTTTGACCTGCTCGGACGCGGCTGATGCCTAATTCGAGTGAGCTTGCGAGGAGCGACATAAAAGCGGGTTCGAAAAGCTTTTCGTTCGCAAGTTTCTTTTTTGGCGAGCGGGAACGTCAGGCGTGCTGGCAACTTTACGCTTGGTGCCGCCGATCTGACGATGCCATCGACAACGCCGCGTCGCGAGCCGACGCCGTAATTCAGCTCGACGAACTTCAGAAACGGACGAAAGCCGCATTTCGCGCTGAAGTCGCTGATAGCTCAAACGATCATCCATGGAGCGGATTACGGGATATTGCCGCTCGATACTCGCTTCCTGAACATGCGGCGCTTGATATGCTGCGCGGTTTTTCGATTGATCTTGGTCCGGATGGCCTCACTCAGTCTGTGCAGATGCGCAATTGGGACGAACTCGCGGACTATTGCTATTGCGTCGCGGGCACAGTCGGACTTTTGATGTGTCCGATTATGGGTGTGACAGATGCGGCAGCTTCTCAATCGGCAGTTGCAATGGGTAAAGCCATGCAGCTGACCAACATTGCGCGCGATGTGAAAGAGGATTTCGAACGCGGTCGCATTTATCTTCCACTCGACTGGCTTCTCGAACTTGGCGTTCAGCCGAACGGTCTTTTAGCTCAAGAAAATCGTAGCGCTGTTTTTCAAGTCGTTCGCCGAATGCTTGTGCGAGCCGAAGATCTTTATTCCTTGGGTGAATCGGGTTTGCACTATCTGCCTTGGCGAGCAGCTTGGGCGGTTCAAATCGCAGCTTCAGTTTACCGTGAAATCGGAAGACAAGTTTTGGCACGCGGGGCAGACACAGATTATCGTCGAGTTGTCGTCAGTCGTCCGCGGAAGTTGGTATTGTTTATTTCCGCTTCATGTAAGTTGTTTTCAAATCGTATTTTAGTTCGCAGCTCTGCGGTGAAGGGAAGCCTCGATGGCGTCAACGTCATTTCTTCGTGAAACTGTAATTTACGCATCACGAGTTAAGCAGTTCACGAATCTCGATTGGGTGGTTTACGCCGCGTGGGTCGGGATGATGTACGGTTTGTTTTTCGCCGTTGCCGGATTCCTCGCACTCGGCGCCGCAGCCGGTGTCACTTACCCCGCCTATGTGTGGAACATCCCGATCGGTGTCTTCATATTTTCGACGGCGATTGCCTTCGATACGATCGGACATCGCACTGTCTACAAAGAATACATCGCGAAAGCCGAAGCACTTGTTCATCACATCACAATTTTTGCTGGGATTTCGAGTACGCTGCTTTTGTGCCTCGCTTACCATTGGCCTGATTTTTTAAAAATTCCAGTCTTGGTCATGATTGCTCTCAGCGTATTTTATTCGATCGTTGATGAAGCGTTACACTGGCATCGTTATATGACGCAAAACTCGGATCGCGTCGAAATGTGGAGTCACTTCTTTATATTCGTCGGCCACATGATCATGGTTTTTGCGTGGTGGCATTGGTTCATCGAAGGTTATCCCGGAGTCAAAGAAACCATCGCTCGGAATCCAA
>JAYSST010000759.1:0-2496 GCA_043720435.1 Bdellovibrionales bacterium | reverse complement strand
CGCGAAATCGCAACGGAAGCGATGTGCGTCATCGGCCTTCTCCGACTTATGCTGGGCACTATGAGTTCGCGAGCGCTGATTCGAATTCTCATCATCCTCAACGTTCTCGTTTTCGCCGCCTGGCTTTACCCAACGGGCGACCTGATCACGCCCGAGTTCATGTTCGATAATTTTTTGGTGAGCTGGGATCGTTTGAATGAGGGTCGCTACTGGACACTTCTCACTTCGGTTTTTTCGCATAACTTGTTGTTCCACGTGCTCATGAACATGTTTGTGCTCAGTAGCTTCGGTCCGATCATGGTTACGACGTTGGGAGTCGCTAGATTTCTCGGATTTTATCTCATCGCTGGAATCGTCAGCTCATTTTCTCATGCGGCCGTTTCGGCTTACATCATGGACAGCCCCGAAATTCCTGCGCTCGGTGCTTCGGGTGCAATCTCGGGCGTTATTCTGTTGTTCTCGCTGCTCTACCCGAAACAAAAAATTTTACTGTTCGGATTTATCCCGCTGCCCGCCGTTGTCGGCGCGATTATTTTTGTCGCTCTCGATATTTGGGGAGTCTGGGCGCAAGCCGGTGGCGGCGGACTTCCAATCGGTCATGGAGCCCACTTGGGCGGCGCCATCACCGGCTGCATTTATTTTCTCTTCCTGAGAAAAAAGAACCGCAGACCTTTAGGGCCAGGGCGCGGACCAGAGGAACATCAATAGTGTTTCGTTTTTCGCGTTCAACAATGTTAGCAACGCATTTTTAACTTCCGGAAACTTCCCCTTCGAACAAACGTTCAAATTCGTTTTGTCAGGAATCGGAATCACTTTGTTGGCATCGAAATCAAATAGTACTGACGGTTTGAGGTCAGCTTCCGACAGTACTTTTTTACCGTCGATTTGCAGATTAAACTTCCAACCCGCTTTCGAATAATCGATGCGTTTCGCCGATGTGGCCGTTCCCGTAACACACACGTGATTATTCCAAACGTGCACGCCGTTGTCTGGCTCGCGTTTCATGTTTAACTTCGCGCCCCGTTCTAGATCTCTCGGCACCTCGATCTGCGGCAGTTGCAGGACCATTTCCACGACCACCGAATCCTCGCCTGACCTAACAACTTCTTCGCGCCCGAGGGCGAGTCGAATTTTGCGACCTTGCTCGTTCTCCATGAAACCGACAATTTTAACTTTTGAATTTTCAACGAACACTTTAGGTTCATCAGAATTGTCCTTTGCCGGTTGAGATGCGCAACTGATGAGCGAAGCGCAACCGATGAGGCCAATTGCAGAAAGTCCGACGTAGGCTGTTCTCATCACTGCAACTTGTCCCAAAGATATCGGTACTCTCGAGCACTTAAAGCGGCGCGCGACTCAAGTGTTGCGGCACCGGCGTGCCCGCCTTCGATATTTTCATAGTACAAAACCGGATGTCCGAGTTCGCGCATGCGCGCGACCATTTGACGTGCATGTCCCGGATGGACTCGATCATCGCGCGTCGACGTCGTGAAGAATGGCTCGGGGTATTTTACTCCTGCCTTCAAGTTTTGAAGCGGCGAATATTTTGCCAGCGCCGCACGCTCGTTCGCGATATCGGGGTTTCCGTACTCTTCCATCCACGACGCCCCGGCCAACAGCTTGTGGTAGCGAAGCATGTCGAGCAATGGAACCTGACAAAGTACCGCTGCAAAAAGATCTGGCCGCTGCGTCAGTGCGACACCCGTCAGCAGGCCGCCGTTCGAGCCACCGCGAACCCCGAGGTGGCTTGAAGATGTGAAACCTTTTGCGATCACACTTTCGGCGACGGCGTAAAGATCGTCGAAAGAATTTTGTCGCTTCTCGCGAAGCGCAGCCTGATGCCATTTCGGACCGTATTCACCGCCACCGCGAATATTCGCGAGCACGTACGCCCCGCCCCGCTCGACCCAAACTTTTCCCATGGCGCCGAGATAGTTCGGTGTCATTGCAATTTCAAAACCGCCGTAAGCATAAATCAGTGTCGGGGTTTTCTTACTCGTCCGATCGATATTTTTCGGAGTTACTAAAAAGTAGGGAACCTTGGTCCCGTCCTTACTAACCGCGTGAAAAGTTTCAACCTTCATACCTGTCGCATCGAAGCGCGCAGGTGTTTGCCGCAAATTAACGAGTGCTGTTCCTTCGCCTCCAAGGTGCATCTGACTTGGAGTCAAAAAGTCCGAATAAAAAACAGTGTAAAGTACTTCGCGATAACTCGAGAATCCACTCGAAACGACGCCTTTGTTACCAGGAAGCGAAATCGCTTTCATCGCCCACGTGCCCGCGTCGCCCGCTTTAGCCGGCGGCGTTCGCTTAACTTCTGAAAGCCTGCCGCGGACATCCTCGAGATAAGAAACCATCGCAAGATCGCGAGTCATCGAGACTCCCGAAAAGGCTTGCGCCGCGCTAGGCTCAAAAACTTTTTCCACGATGATCGGTTTCGGCGCTGGGCCCGTTCCGCCCGAGTTCTCGCGCCAGGTCGCAATGTCAAAAAGATCG
>JAYSST010000758.1:0-2496 GCA_043720435.1 Bdellovibrionales bacterium | reverse complement strand
GGCGGGGTGGACGGGACTCGAACCCGCGGCCTCCGCCGTGACAGGGCGGCGTTATAACCAACTTAACTACCACCCCGCGTGGCAGAAACGATCCAATTCGGATCTGTAATCGAGGTGTTAGGAACTACCGAATATGGCCGCCAGGTGCAACCGCTTTCGATTAGAGGCGCCGGGATGCCGGAATCTTACGCAAAGCGATCTCTCGACACTGTCCTAAACAAGGTTCAGACTGTTTGGGCACCCAATTTAAAAGGAGTTTTACATGATCCGTTCTATCAAAGCTCTCGCCCTGGTTCTGGCGCTTTCGCCCCTCGCCGCTTTCGCCGGCACGCCTGTCGACGTAAAAGTTGAAGGTATGACATGCGGAGCCTGCGTAAAAAAAGTTAACGACGAACTCGCAAAACTTACCGGCATTGAAAAAGGCACGGTTAACGTGATGCTTGAAGGCAACCACGCGACTCTGACTTTAAAGAAAAACGATGCAAAATCCCTCGCGGCTGTAAAAGCTGCAGTTGTAAAAGCCGGCTACAAAGTCGCGACAATCGATGTGCTAACACCGGATACAAAAACGGACGCGAAATCTGAAACGAAAGTAAACTAATCTCGCAAGTCACAAGGCTCGTCGGATTTAAGATTTGCTGTAAGCGCGCATCTTCGGAGCGCGCTTTTATTTTAAACTTATCGTAATTTACCGACATGATTCATCAAACGACTTTCACCGTTCGCGCACGAGCTAAGGGATTTCAGATCATCACTGAAGACGTGATGAAAGCGATCGGAACACTTCCCGAGCGAGGTCTGCTCAATCTTTTTATTCAGCACACCTCGGCCGCACTTGCGATCAACGAAAACGCAGACCCGACCGTGCGTGGTGATCTCGACAAAAGCTTCGATCGCCTCGCGCCAGAGGGCGTCGGTTATGCCCATAACGACGAAGGTCCCGACGATATGCCCGCCCACGTGAAATCGGTAATTACTGGAAGCAGCGTTAGTGTGCCCATCGTCGGCGGAAAACTTGCGCTCGGCACGTGGCAGGGAATCTATCTTTGCGAATTTCGCGTGCGAACGACCGATCGGAAAATTATCGCGACTGTCGTAACTTAGCTAATCTATGTCAGTTTAACCAGGCCGGCCAGCCTTACGACCACTCTCGCCCGCGTGATTTCTGGATCGCAAAAACCAGAAGCCCGCCGAATGAAATTGCGAGCGAAATTCCAAGGCCCCAACCGTAAAAGCCCGTGTCCTGACCGCCGTACCAGTCTTCCCTTGCAATGGCATAATTGAGCCCGAAGTACATGATAATTCCTTTGAGAATCACGAAGCTCTGAAGCGCCGTCCATAGGAAGATCATCACGTCTCTCGCGCGTATTTGTTCTTCAGTTCGTTTTTTTTTCGTATCGGGATGCCCGTACGGAACGACCCTGTAACCCCAATATCGCGGAAGGCCGGTATGAAAATCCCGAACGACATCTGTCCACGAGACACCGTTCGCCTCACGTTCGTGCGCTTCAGCCAATATCTGCGGGCGATCTTCCAAGCGAAAAACGCCGTGATTCGAAACTAAAAGATCCTGTTCATGATCGCTGGCGAAGCTCACGACTTCTTAGTTCCCAAGTACGCTGTAACTTTTAGCTCGACACAAATCGGAGTCGGAAGAGCCGTCACCTCAACTGTTGTTCGTGTCGGGCTCGGGCCACCTTCGAACCCGAAAAACTCCGAATAAACCTCGTTAAAGGACTTAAAGTCTCGCTTCATGTTTGTTAGGTAAGCCTGAACGTCGACGACGTCTTTTAGCGAGCTTCCTGCTTCCTCCAAGATGGCCTTGATGTTTTCAACGACCGAACGAGTTTGCAAAATAGCGTCGTGGCCTGTCACCACCCCATTCACATCAACCGTAACCCCTGGGATGACCTTTGTTCCCGGTTTTCGTGGACCCACTCCGCTCAAGAAGAGGAAATCACCAACGCGTTTCGCGTGCGGGTACGGACCGACCGGCGGCGGAGCTTTCGATGAACTTACATTTTTCGCAACGTCGCCGGCAGCCGACTTCGGCGCCACGAAGGTAACGATGCTATCGACCTGCCCCGCTTTCGGTGACGCCGCCGTTTGCATAACCTGGATATTCAATTCCCCGCCGTCCGCAGTGTCGTCTTCCGCGCCCTCGTCTGCGCGATCTGCGAAACGTTCGACGAGATCGGCTTCGTCATTCACCCAGTCCGGCACGCTTTTGATCGGTCGTGTCGGATAAAGTCCAGCGACGCCGTTGCCGGTGCCATAGACAGGTTCATAGCCAAAGACGTGGCCCGTGAAGTCGTTCGTTTTACCAACGAGACCGTTCAGCCACCAGATTCCGCGAAAACCCATATCGGCGTTCGCCTGCTTCGAATATTCGCGCGCGACTTCGCTAACGTCCTCGAGATTACCCTCGCCAAGAATCTCAAGAATTTTCTGATTCCATTCATCGTCTTTTGCGCTCGAGATAAAATCTTTTTCGAA
>JAYSST010000757.1:0-2502 GCA_043720435.1 Bdellovibrionales bacterium | reverse complement strand
AGAGCCGAAACTCTATTTTGCGGTGCGGTAAAACTGAATTCTGGATTCATAGCGGTGCCCGAAGTAAACCCACGCGGTACAGTAGTAGAATTGATATCAGACGGTATTGCGCAAGTTTGGCGAGGAGAGCTCATGGCTGCAGAAGTACAAGTTTACGAAGGAGCATTGGATCGCGGGCTTGAAGGCGTGGTGGCGTGCTCGACAGGTGTTTCTTCAATTCAAGATGCCACACTGACTTATCGCGGATACACGATCGAAGATCTCGCGGCGAAGTCGACGTTCGAAGAAACGGTTTTTCTTTTGTGGAACGATCGTCGTCCGTCGGCTGAAGAGCTTTCGACACTCAGAAAAGAACTCGGAAAAAACTTAGGTCTCGATCCGGAGTTCGTAAAAGTTTTAAAGAACGTTCCAACCAAAGGCGTTCACCCAATGGCCTGGCTGCGAACCGCGACTTCGCTTCTCGCGCATTATGATAACGAAGCTCAGGATATGTCGACTGAAGCGAATCACCGAAAAGCGATTCGCCTGACAGCAAAGATGACAACTCTGGTCACGGCGTTCGATCGCATTCGCAATGGCAAAGATGTTGTTGCTCCAAAAGCCGACAAATCGATCGCATATAATTTCTTTTGGACACTGACGGGCACCGAGCCAGATGCCGAACTGGTGAAAGATTTCGACACTTGTTTGGTTCTGCATGCCGACCACGAATTGAACTGTTCTGCCTTTGCGACGCGAGTGACGGCATCTTCACTTTCAGACATGCACTCGGCGATCGTTTCAGCGATCGCCGCACTGAAGGGACCTCTGCACGGCGGAGCGAACGAGCAAGTCATTAAAATGTTAAAAGATATCGGCACTGTTGAAGCGTGCAAAATGTGGATCCAGCGTGCGCTCGAGAACAAAGAAAAAGTTATGGGTATCGGTCACCGCGTTTACAAGAACGGTGATCCCCGCGCAAAAATCTTGCGTGCAATGAGCGAACGCCTGACGAAGAAAAAAGGCGAACCCGAGCTCTACATCATGTCGACGATGATCGATGATATTATGCGAGAGAAAAAAGACCTGCTGCCGAACGTCGATTTTTATTCGGCGACAGTTTATTACTCGATGGGTATTCCAACCGATCTTTTCACTCCGATTTTTGCAGCATCTCGCGTTTCCGGTTGGCTCGCGCACATGCTCGAGCAGTGGAAGAACAATCGGATCTATCGTCCCCGCGGCAAATGGGTTGGGAAATCCGGCCTGAAAATGTGATGCGAGAAAAAGGGGTCCAGATGGACCCTTTTTTATTTCCTCTGTGACCTCGACGCGTCACCCTTTTGGACACTTTTCGCAAACCAACGATTCAATTCCGCGAACTGATGGCGTTTTCATATGGAAAATCTCGATTCGATACGCTGATGTTCGGCGCGAATGCGTTTCGCTCGGCCCCGATGTCGATAGGTAGTTGGTAGGCACATCTTCTAGAGGGGCGCACATGAGTGATCCATATGTTCCAGTACGGCCGAAGCACTTGATTCTTGCGAGCCGGACTGAAAACGAAAATGCATTACTACAGCGAAAACTCGGTCCGCTTATGAAAACGGTTCCGGGCGGAGTTCGTTTTTTAACGACACGGCCGCAAGCGGCAAAGCTTGAACTTGCTGGTGATCCCGATCTCGTGATTTTCAACTTCCACGATTGGAATCAGAACGAGTTAAAGTGGGTCGAGTCGCTTCGCGCCGGAGGTTATCAAAAGACGATTTTCATTCTAGCCAAAGCCGATGTCCCAACCGCCGTTCAAAATCTTCAGCTGCTAGAACGAATCGTATATCTAGAGAAACCGTATGAGAATCGTGACCTGGTCGGCATCGCTGAGAAAGCGATCATGACGGGCGAAGTGATGCAGCAAATTCACAAACGATTCAATACCGAGCAAGAAGCGCAGATTGAATTCGGGGTCGGTCGAACTTTTGCTTCCCGCATTTTTAATATGTCACGGACGGGCGCATACCTTGAGCTGAACGCCCTTCAAGATGTAAAAGTTGGCGACAGCGTTAAAGTCCGGATGGAACTCGAAAACGTCAACCGAACGTATGTGATGCCTGCTCGGATTGTGTGGACTCAATTGATGGGACGCACCGGCGGCACTGGCGTCGGCGTACATTTTACTGGACGGGGCGCCGTCAAAAGACACATCGTTTCGATGTGAAGAAGAACTCGGTCTTTCATTTTTCAAGTCATGCAATGTCCGGCGTCACGTTGGGCGAACTCGTGTTGCATGACCAATCCTCGCGCAACAGCTTTAAGCTTGATGCCTCGCGCGAGCTTTTAAAGATGCTTCCACAAATTGAAAAGACCTGTGACGTCTTGTTGTTTCGAAGCGAAGGACGCGTTTTCTGTTCCGGCGGAAATCTAAAGGATCACCTCGCGTTGGGACCGGCGAAAAGCAAGCAAGCGAACCGTGAAATCACCAAATGTCTCGCGCGTCTCAGCGGGCTATCAGTTCCGACGGTTGCA
>JAYSST010000756.1:0-2508 GCA_043720435.1 Bdellovibrionales bacterium | reverse complement strand
ATCGCAGCTAAGTTGAACGAGTCGCTGTAACCACAGCGCGCTTACGCTGGCTCGGTTTTGAATCGCCGCCAGCCCCGATAAATCAAAAACATACTTACGAAAATAAAGGGCAGACTTAAAAGTTGCCCCATACCTAGTCCCATGCTCAGCGCCATGCTTTTTTCAAAGTGCGCCTGCGGTTCTTTGAAGAACTCGATTCCGAATCGGCAAATCATGATCGAACCAACGACGAGGCCAAACAGCAACCCGTCCGGTGCGCGCTCGCGCCACCTTCGGTAAAGAAAATATGTCACCGCGAATATCGCCGCATAACATAGGCTCTCGTAAACCATCGCTGGATGGCGGGGAATTGAATCGACGCGTGTGAAGATGACTCCCCACGTCCCATCTGTCGGTTTGCCAAGAATTTCTGAGTTCATGAGATTTCCGATGCGAATGAAAGCGCCGGTCATCACCGTAAAAATAGCGCTTCGATCGACGAGCCACCAAAACGAAAACTCGGGATTTTTGCGCGCGTATATAAGGATCGCCAAGATCACGCCAATTCCGCCGCCATGACTCGCGAGCCCACCTTCATGAACTTTCAAAATATCTAGCGGATTGGCAAGATATCGAGCCGGTTCGTAAAAAAGAATGTGACCCAGGCGTGCGCCGATCACCGTTCCCGCGACGATATGGATCAGCAAAGATTCAACCTTTGCGACAGGCTTCCCAGAGTTCAAATACGCTTCTCTCATCAGATAAAAGCTGAAGGAAAAACCAAGCACGAACATCACGCCGTACCAGCGAACGTGCACGGGACCCATCGAAAAAATCTCGGGAGTAACGGACCAATTGATCAACATAGATGAGCCATTAAACGCAGTGACGGGCGCCAAAGTCGATCAAACAAAAAAAAGCCGATCCTTTTGGACCGGCTCCTTCGTGACTGACATCGCTGTAAAATTGGTAGTGAGAGCCGGACTTGAACCGGCGACCTATGGATTATGATTCCATTGCTCTAACCAGCTGAGCTACCCCACCCCGTTTAAACAGCGAAAAAAGCACCATAGAGAGCGCGGCCGTCCTCCGTCAAGACGACTTTGCGGCGGCAGTGGCGGAACGGCGCCGCTCCTGGGCAGTTGGTTTGCACATTCTGCACGTGCGGATGGTCGCTTGGTGCACGGCCGCCAATACGTTGTTTACGCGCGCCGGTTTCAGACAGGCCCAAGGTGTGCTCATAAGCTAATCAACAAGTCTGGCAGGAGCACGAAGTTGAAATCTGGAGTCTTCACATTTTTTATGGTCGTGCTCATGATTTCGACTGCTGCTGCGTCCGCAGTCGCGGAACCTCAAGACTCGAAGAGTTGCCTCGAAACCGAAGATTCCTACGAGTGCGTGGCTGCAAAACGTATCATCGCCGAGCTAGAATTAAAGGCGACATTCGCTGCGGTTCGTTCGAAAGCGAACGAAACGTTTGCGCAGTTTAAAGACGAAAAATCGAAACAAGATGCGACGGAGATCGATCGTCGCTTGGTCGCCGCACAATTTGCATGGGTCACAGCAAGGGACACTGGCTGCCTGCTTCAAGGTGCAATGGCCCTTGGCGGAAGCATCGAACCGCAAATCGTCACGAGCTGCCTTCTGGATCGCACCATTTCGCGCTCAAAGGAGCTAAGAGAACTCGAACTCTAGAAAGTGTTTGCGCGACGCGTCACTCCCTGCGCGCGACCCATGTAAGTTTGACAGGGTTACCTATCAAAGCTCGACTATTCCCGACACCCGCACGCGACGTTCGCGAGCTGGTGATGGGGGGAACATGTCGACAATACTCAGCTTCTCGAAAAATACTTGTCTCGCGTTCATTGCGATACTCGGTCTGGCTTTCACCACAGCGTGCTCGCCAGAGATGCAGAAAAACTCGGGTGGTCCATCCGGAATTATGACATCCCGAAGTCTTGCTCCGATCGCAGGAAAGTTCACAGTCGTCGACCCGATCGGAACCCCGATCGCCGATGCGACGGTCCTCATCGGTGTGCGAGAAAACGTTCCCTTCCCTGGCAACCTCTTAAAGTCGGATGCAAACGGTGTCGTCGTCTTCCCGAAAGCTTGGACAGACGCTCAACCCGTAACGGTCGAAGCCGCTGGCTTCGTTCGAACGTCGTGGCTCTCGCAATCCTCAGTGCAAACTCCGCAAGGACTTGTGCTTAGCCTTCGTAAAAAAGTCGTTCCGCAACGTCTTGAATTTACCGGCAAGACGACCGGTTATACCAACCTCGCAAAAGACGAGTGGGCTGATGTTGGGGTGGTCTTCCCTGCACTTCGCCGCGATCAGCTTGCGTCGCTTCAAGTGACAGACCTGATTAGCCCCGAAGTCGACACATTGACGATCATGGGACAAACGATCGACATCCCAAGCAACATCTCGATTCCAAAACAAGAAGAGCAGTGGGCCTTCTTTTTCACGATCACTCTCAACAAACCGATCTTCCGCACATATGTAAAAGAGATGCGGACTTGGAAATTTGT
>JAYSST010000755.1:0-2509 GCA_043720435.1 Bdellovibrionales bacterium | reverse complement strand
ACGAGGTTTCAAGCATGTCGAAGTTCTCTTACCGCGATGCCGGTGTCGACGTTGAGGCGGGCGATCAGCTCGTCGATTGGCTAGTTGAGTCGGGTACTTCCGACCGCCAAGCAAAGTCCGCCCGAGCAGATCAGGTCGTGTCGGGCATAGGCGGATTCGCCGCAGTTTTTCGCGCTCAGTTCAGTCATATGAAAAAACCTTGTCTCGTCGCTGCGACTGACGGAATCGGAACGAAGATTTTGTTGGCGGTCCGTGCAAAACGTTACCGCGAAGTTGCGCAAGATCTCGTCGCGATGTGCGTGAATGATCTTGTGTGCTCGGGCGCAGAGCCACTTTTTTTCCTCGATTATTATGCGACATCAAAACTCGATCCAGTTGCAGCGAAAGAATTCTTAAGTGGAGTTCGCGATGCTTGTACAAGCGTCAACTGCGCGTTGATCGGTGGCGAAACGGCTGAAATGCCAGGGCTTTATAAGCAAGGCGATTTTGATGCCGCCGGATTTTCTGTCGGCGTCGTCGATGAAGAAAAAATGTTGGGCCCGAAACTTGTGAATGTCGGTGACCAAGTCATCGGTGTTTCAAGTTCTGGATTTCACTCGAACGGCTTTTCACTTTTACGTCGATTGTTCGAAGAAGATTTAGACAAGTGGCAAGAGACGTTGCTGACGCCGACTGCACTTTACGTAAACCTCGTGCTTGATCTCGCGCGCGCTTCGAAAATTAAAGCGGTTGCGCATATCACGGGCGGCGGAATGGAAAATCTACCGCGGGTTTTGCCAAAAGGCACAGAGGTGAAACTCGTCGATTGGGCGTGGCCAGAACCGTTCATCGAAGTTCAAGATCGATCGAACCTTTCACGCGAAGAAATGCTGAAAACTCTCAATTGCGGAGTTGGACTCGCGATCGTGTGCGCTCCTTCGGAAATCGCAAGTGTTGAAGCTGCGATATTAAAACATGGATTTCGCTCGATTCCGCTAGGACGAGTTGACAAGTCTGGCTCGGCGGATGCTGAAGCCCAGGTGGTGTACTGATGTCACACTTGGCGCGCCCGACACGTTGGTGCGCCTTGATTTCAGGTCGCGGTTCGAACTTAGCAAGCATGCTGGAGAAGCCGGGCGCCGATATTCGGCTAGTCGCAACTTCAGACGCTGAAGCGGGCGGAGTTGCAAAGGCTCTCCGCGCGGGCGTTCCCGTGTTTTGTATTCCTCGTAAAGAATCGGGGGCGCTCGATTGGAATGCGCTCGATCAAGAGTTGAAGAATCGGTCGATCGACGCCGTTTTTCTACTAGGTTTTATGCGAATCGTACCAAGATCGTTCGTCGATCGATGGAGCGGAAGAATCTTAAATTTACATCCGTCGCTTCTTCCGCGTTATCCAGGACTGCGAAGTATTGAACGTGCTTTTGAGGCCGGTGACGATGTCGGCTGTACTGTTCATGAAGTTGTCGTCGAAGTCGATGCGGGACCTATTTTGGTTTCCCGCCGAACGACATTGCGCGGGTGGGCCTCTTCATTGAGCCAGACCGAAACTCTGGTGCACATCGATGAACAAAGAATCGTAAAGGAGACTGTCGACGTATGGCGAACCTAAACGCGACTAACAACGATGTTTCGCTTCAGGTTGCCGATGCTGTCGTGGTTTCTGTCGACACCCGTGGGTTCAACATCGCAAGACGACTCGCGCTGCAAGGTTGGAAAACCGTCGTCATCGAGCTCAGTGGCTCGACTTTCACTGAACGAGAATGGGCCGATCGCTTGGGACCCTTTCTCGCTTGGGAAATCGAAGGAACCGAGCCCATCGATAGCCAAGGCAAACCCCTTCGAACCGAATATCCAGCACTTTGGCTTCCGAGCGGACCAGTCGCATTTGGAGGTCGGACCGCAAAAGTCGGCGAAGCTCATTTACGATTGCGCTACGGAGTTTCCGCAGGTGCAAATAAGATTGAAACACTCGAGCAAGGTTGGCCCGAGGCTCTCTCGCGAAACCTTGTGACGGCTCGCCTCGCGCGTCGTGAAACTTACTTGGCGAGTGCATTGACGGACAATGCGCCCCGGCTTCCGTTTGATGAGCCAGTCAAAACAAAAGTCAGTGCAGACGCTGTTGCACGAGCTCGTCGCGAAGCTGCAATCGCCGCTGGAGTACGCATTTTAGAAGCTGAGCAAATCAGCGCAGTTCGTTTAAGCGATGGTCGAATTGATCGCGTCGAGTTTCACACACGGGAAGGTGTTTTTACAGAGCGAACCCGATCGCTTGTGTGGATGCTTTCAGAAGAAGAATCTAAGCGAGTTGAGTTTGTTGGACCTGAAGTTCCGCTCGAAAAAGTTTTTATCTCCGGAAAAATCGAACCGTTGATGGGATGGTGGCGCAGCCGATTAGCTGTTCGCGGACTGAAACGATCGCAGGTACGCGCGTTGACCCGCGTTCCCGTCACGCCTCCGCACGTGATCGTGATCGGTTCTGTCGATCGGCCGTGGACGCATGACAATTTGCTGCTCTTGGATGTCGTTG
>JAYSST010000754.1:0-2518 GCA_043720435.1 Bdellovibrionales bacterium | reverse complement strand
ATGAAAGTTCTTTTTCGAGAAGACTCGCGATCTCTTCAGCGTACCGTGAAATGTCCTGGCGGTTCGGACCTTCAACGAGAACACGAATGACAGGCTCGGTGCCCGAGAATCGCACGAACAACCGACCCTCGCCTCGCAACTTTTTCTCGATCTCGGCAACACACTCTTTATATCCTTTGATGTTAGCCAACTCTTCTCGTCGGCGAACCCGTGTGTTGATCAAGACTTGGGGAACATCGACCATTTTCTCGTTGAGTGATGAAAGCGATTCGCCGGTGGACTTCATGACCGCGAGAACATTAAGTCCCGCAATAACTCCATCCCCTGTGGTTGAATGCTCGAGAAAAATAATGTGACCCGACTGTTCGCCGCCAAGAAGATACCCATTTCGGCGCATCTCTTCGACGACATGTTTATCGCCGACGTCTGTTCTGACGACGTCGATGCCATTATCGCGCATGAGTTTATCGAGACCGAAATTCGACATTTGTGTTGCGACGACCGTGTTTTTCGGAAGTCGGCCCTGTCGTTTCATGTGAACCGCGCAGATCGCGAGAATGTGGTCGCCGTTCACGATGTGACCCTTGTCATCAACCATCACAATGCGGTCGGCATCGCCATCAAACGCAATGCCGACGTCTGCTCTGTATTGTTGAACGGCTTCTGCCACACGCGCTGGATAAAGTGCGCCAGCCTTATCGTTGATGTTAAAACCGTTCGGCTGATTTCCTAGCACGATACACTCGGCACCAAGTTCAGCGAAAATTGCAGGTGCAACTTTATAACTCGCGCCATTCGCGCAATCGAGCACGATGCGAAGTCCATCAAGTGTGTATTCGAGCGGAAACGCATTTTTCGCATAGACGATATAGCGTCCATCGGCATCGTCGATACGTTTCGAACGTCCGATCTCTTGAGCTTTCGCTAACATCGAATTGAGATCCGAATCAAAGACGAGGCTTTCGATTTCGCGTTCCATCGAATCCGGAATCTTGTACCCATCTGGACCGAATATCTTGATACCGTTATCCATGTACGCGTTGTGGCTCGCCGAAATAACAATACCTGCGTCGGCTCGCATGTTGCGCGTAAGAAATCCGATGCCCGGGGTTGGTAACGGTCCGACCAGCTGAACATGCACGCCCATCGAGTTCAGGCCCGACGTCAGCGCGAGTTCAACCATGTACCCCGAGATGCGAGTGTCTTTTCCGATCACGACTTTCGGAACAGCGTTCCGTTTTGGTTGCCGGCGCAGCAAGTGGCCCATCGCTTGGCCGACTTTCATCACGATATCGGGAGTCATCGGAAACACATTCGCTGTTCCGCGAATACCATCGGTTCCAAAAAGCTTACGTTTAGCGTCGACGTTAACCGCTTTCGGATCGGAATTCGACTTTGCATTCACATCCGAGGCTGACTTTTTGCTCACTTGGTTTTCCCTTGCGGTTTTTCGCGAACGTTTGGAGGAGCGATCCCTTCGGGAACCGTGTTCCCAACCGGACTGAGCACCACCTCAAGCGCAGGCGGATCGATTGAGACCACCTTTACGCCGAAGGGAACTTCAATATTTTTTGTGAGAATGACGGTCTTCACCCGCGTATTTTTATCAGTCACTTCGGACTTCGTGAGATCGAAAGTGATTGAACCCGGACTTTGCGCAAACTTTTTCAGAGCAGTCCGCGGTCCAGAAACTTTAACGGAAATCTTTCGCTCACCAAGACGCGACTCCATTATCGTGGCCCTAGGTAAAAGAAATTCGACGTCCATATCTTTGGTGAGCATAAAATCGCGGCGACCTAAGATAGTAACCCAAAGAATCAGCGTAACAAACAGTGAGACGAGCTTGTAGCTACCGTTCTCGAAGATCCAATCTTTCCAAGTGGCCCGTTTTAACAGTGGCATTCTGCGACCTCCGCGGGCGAAATCATGCAGTCGTCTGCGGTCGATACCGCAGCCCCAATGCTTCGTAAAGTCTGCGACGTAAAGCAGAGTGATCCAGATCGTGCACCAACTGACCGCTCTCGACGACCCCGACCCGATTGTGTTCTTCGCTGACGACAATCACAATTGCATCTGTTTCTTCAGTAAGTCCGATAGCCGCGCGATGTCTCGTTCCCAAATTCTTGTCGAGCGCTGGGTTTTTCGAGAGCGGCAAGAAACACCCGGCTGCGAAAATGCGGCCGTTTCGAACGATGACGGCTCCGTCATGCAGCGGTGATGTCGGTAAAAAAACCGAGATCAGGATTTCAGCACTCACCGTCGCGTCCATCTCGGTTCCGACTTCGATGAAATACTCGAGGTTGATTTCTTTCTCGATGACGATCAAAGCGCCCATTTGTTTTTGCGCAAGACCGACTGCACCCTTCGCGATCTCTTCGACGATATGAGTTTCTTCAACATGCGAGGCACCGGTAAAAAACGGATTGGATCCGATGTGTGCCAGGGCGCGCCGGATTTCTCCTTGGAAGAGAATGACGACGATCAAAAACAAATTGTTAAAAAACTTCTCGAGGATCCA
>JAYSST010000753.1:0-2519 GCA_043720435.1 Bdellovibrionales bacterium | reverse complement strand
CGAAGGGGCCTGCACAAGGGCGAAGCACCGCAGGTTGTGAATCGCGACGCCCTACTGGATCCCGCAGTCGCAATCGGCGCAAGCGGTCTCTACCTGCACATGATGATGACCCATCTAAAAACCTCACTTGATAGCGATATCATCGTCGGAAATCGTCGGGACAATGACTGGAATGTCGAAATTCTTTTGGTCGCGGCCGGAGCTTATAACATGGGGCCTGGCGCCGCATCGTACGTCCTTAGTCCTATCGAACCGCCAGATCGCAAAGCATGGGCTCAAGCACTAATGAAGTCGAACGAAGAGACGGCAAAGTACATTATCACTATTCGAAATTGCATCTCGTCCGGAGCGTCGGGTAGCCAACCGGCAAACTTACCGCCGATGCTAACACCGCGCTTTAGCTGTGAAACCGGCGAAAAGCCGCGGGTAGCGCTGACTGAACCGCTGCAACTTCCCAAACAATACGAAAACGTGATAAAAGAAGCTCGTCATGTAATGCCGAAGAAAAAGAAAGCAAAGCCAGATGATGACGACGACGATGAGGATGAAGATGCCGCTGACAAAAAGGCAGCAGCTAAGAAAACCAACCCGAAAAAGTCTGATTCGAAAGCGCCTGCTAAGCCCGCGGTAAAACCGGCAGTGACAGCGCCAGCTAAAGCGCCTGCAGAAAAAAAACCGGCTGCGACTCAACCCGATGCCGCCAAGAAACCGGAGAAGAAATGAAATACATCCACATCATACTTCTCACCTTGATTTCCGTTTTATTGACAAACGCGTCGCACGCGCAGTCGCCGGTTGAACCAGAAAAAACTCCCCCTCCACCGACGTCGGTCGCAAACGTACCCGCGCTCCCTGAGGGTGAGGTTGTTGGGTGCGAGGGCAAGATCAACATGTCGCAAGCAGATCGACTCGCCGCGATCGACCTCGTCATTTCAGAGGCTAAAAGTGAACTCGCTAAAAATCCGGATTCGATTAAAGACGCTGCAACTCGTTCTCGCATCGGAACATTCGCTGCGGGTGCGATGAATGACGACACTGTGCTCGTGTCTCTCGATCGATGGTGTTGGGCCGACTTTTATGAAGCTCGAAAACATTTGGCCGACAAAGATGAAAGTGCGGCCCTTGAGTCTTCACTCGATTGGAAGGTATGCATTCAGGCTTCTTTTCCGGAACGCGTGGAACTTGCTAAGCCATACTTCAGCTGCTTTTCGGGAAACAAGAAGAAATCAAAAAGCGAAACGAAGTAGTAGCGAGATCTCGCTGACATTCACCGCTTTGACCGTGTACAAGCCGCTCTCTACCAGAAAATCGGGATTCATCAGCATCACGTAACGTGCGCCGAGCAACGTCGATGGAGAAAACATATATTTTAGATCAACCTGCGCCAATGTTGCCGAGTAGGATGCCGTTTCGGTGACAACTCCGCTCACAGTTGTAGTTTTATCTTTGTCGGTCGTGCGAACTCCACCCGCAAGATCAACTAGCAGCGAGCGAAACGGGATTTCCCAGAACGCCATGACTTGCGCAACATTGCCTCCCGTCACCTTGTTCTCAGAGCCAGTTGAATCTTCGAACTTCCGTTCTTGTTTCGATTCGAAAGTGCCGACAATACCGATCCAACTAGCACCGGCGATGGGAATCGAGAAACCGACGTACGGAGCGAAAATGATGCCCCCCGAATACTGGTTTCCATCGATTGGGCCGGCAGCTCCAGTCCTCGGATCTTTTCTTTTACCTGGGCTGTAGGCCGCCCCCAGACCGGCGTGCAGCCGATAACTGCCGCCCCATGATGTGGCCAAAATTGCCTCGAAATCTCCGAGACCCGAGCGTTTGGATTCAATGCCGCCACTGGAAGCTGATTTCGAATCGAACGACGACGTACCAACAGACACGGATAGATTATCGCTGAAACCATAGCCCAGTGATCCGCGGATGCCGCTTTTCGTTTCCTTCGACCGAGACGCAACCGTTTCAGTCGTGAGGATGGTGGTTTTCAGTTCGTACTCAGGTGTCTGAGCATATTCAGCGGCAAAAGCGATTTCACCGGAAGCTGGCTGCCAAATATACTCGGGGTTTTTACCGGTCGCTGCTTCTGCACGGCCGAGTCCCATAACTGTTGCGAAGCACAGGAGAATTTGGAAATAAAACTTCATTGGAGCTCCTCGAAAAGAACCCACCTGATTACTGATGAGTTGGATCATATCGGGCAACGAAAACTCGCTTCGGTCAACGTTCGACACCATTGAACGAAATGACACCGATTACCCGAAATGCACGTTTCATTCGCCCGTGATCGTGTCGCTTTTTCTCACCGCGGCCTTCGAATTGATATTTGGGGCGACTACTGCAAAGCGTTACCCCAGCACAAGTGACGAAGTGACCCTGATTTTCATGGTCTCAAAGTTGCTCACTCGAGAACGTTCGAATGAGCACATCGAAACTTGGCACTTTATTTTTGCCAGTTAACAAACCAAACAATCCTTTTTTAGGGGGCGACATGTTTAAAAAGTCTTTGAGCG
>JAYSST010000752.1:0-2521 GCA_043720435.1 Bdellovibrionales bacterium | reverse complement strand
TCCGCGACGACGACTCCACCCGACGGATTTACGATCCCGCATATGACATTTATCAATGTGGTTTTGCCGGCGCCGTTCGGGCCCAGCAATGCAAAAATCTCTCCGCGCGTGATTTCAAGATCGACGTTTTTGAGAGCTTGAAACCCCGAAGCGTAGACTTTACTCAGACCTTTGACCGAAATTATCGTGTCTTGCAGTACTGCCATGCCTGAATCCGATCCCCGCCTTGAAGAAGCGATGCGTTAGCGGTAGTGTCGTGTGCCTGACACACTTCTAGAAGGATCCTCCACCATGGCAAAACAAAAATCGACCGATATGTTTGGCGACGACGTCGGAAAAAATGCTGTTGAAGATTTCGCATCCATGTTCGCAGCCAGCGATGGCCCCGGCCGAACCTTCAAAGTCGGCGATAGCCTGACTGGAGAAATTCTCTCGATCGGTCGCGAGTCGTCGTTTGTAAGCACCGGCACGATGACCGATGGGCAAATCCCAACGCTCGAACTCAAAGATAAAGACGGAAAACTGATGTTTGCCGTCGGTGATCAAATTAAATGCAAAGTCATTCGCACACGCGAAGGCGAATTGCTTCTAAAACGTTTCGACTCGATCGCGACAAGCTCAGAAGTCGATTCTCTGGAAGACGCGTTTGATCTCGAACAGCCTGTTAAAGGTCGTGTCACCGAAGCTGTCAAAGGCGGGTATCGCGTCGAGATTCAAGGGAAGCGCGCATTCTGTCCTTTCTCGCAAATCGATCACCGCGCGTCGGCTGACCCGTCCGATTACATCGACAAAAGTTTTGATTTCATCATCACTCAATACGATTCACGCAACATGGTTGTTTCTCGTCGCAAACTTTTGGATCTTCAACGCGCTGAAGGCGAAGGCGCTTTTATGCTTTCAAAAAAACCGGGCGACCGCATGAGCGGCATGATCACGAAGATCGAAAGTTTTGGAGCTTTCTGTCGACTCGAAGAAGGTGTCGAAGGTTTGATTCCAATTTCAGAACTTGCCTGGGGCCGCGTTTCAAACCCTGCCGAAGTTGTTCGTGTTGGACAAAACGTGCAGGTTATTCTCATGCGTGTGTCTGAAGAGAACGATCGACTCCGTGTTTCGCTGTCACTGAAGCAAGCTGGCGACGAAGGCGATCCGTGGCTGACGGTTCCGCAGAAATTTCCGGTCGGCACTATTCTCGAAGGCACGGTCGAGCGCCGCGAAAATTACGGGCTGTTTGTTAACATCGCTCCTGGAATCACGGGCCTAATGCCTAGGTCAAAGTGGCGCGACCACGCGGAGTCGTCGAAATTTGAACGAAGCATGCGCGGCGAGAAAATGCCCGTCATGGTTTCAGAAATTAATTTTGAAGAACACAAACTCACGCTTTCGCCCCCTGCCGACATGGACGACGGCGCTTGGCGCACTCACGCTGCCGCCGGGCCGGGCACAGTTAAGGGCGCTAAAACCACAGGCATGGGCACCTTCGCCGACCTGCTATCGGGCGCGAAAAACACCCGAAAATAAAGGCACCTGCTACCTTTTTGCACTTTTCGGTCGAAAAATGCAAAAAGGTAGCAGGTACCTCTCGTTTTAGTCGGCGAAGAGACCGGCTTTTTGGGCTGCTGCGCGGTTTTTTAGTTTCGCTGCGTACGCGGCCGTTCGCGGTAGCGTCGTCAGCACTGGGCGATTGCGAAGCCAGAACAGCGATTGTCCCAGCGGAATATCGGCGACCGTAAATTCATCACCTGCGATAAATTCGGACTTCGCCAGCGCCGCCTCTACTGGTTGCAGGAGCTTCAAGATCTTTTTGTCGACTTCGGCTTTTTTGCTCACGATCTCTGGATCCGCCGCATCGATATCCCAGTACGACTCGAACACGGGTTCAAGAGTCGCATAGTTATAAAGCAGCCACTGATAGCAGGCGGCTTTTTTATCTTCGGGGAGCAAACCTTTGTCGGCGTGACGATCAGCTAAAAAGAGACAGATCGCGCCCGACTCAAACATCGTCTCGCCGTTCTCAAGAACTTCCAGCGCCGGGATCTGCCCAAGCGGATGTTTCGCGCGGTACTCGGGATCGTCGTGATGCAATTTGTGCTGGAGATCTCGAACTTCAAAAGGGACTTCGAGTTCGTTCAAAAGCCAGCAAACTTTTCCGCTTCGGTCTTGCGGCATCCATCGCGTGAACGTGTACACGTCAGACCTGCGCTTCTGGCGTCGCCGCTTTCGGTTTTGCTTTATAAAGATGGAACTTCATCCCGAACGGATCTTCCATCATCTCACCTTCATGATCTGCACCTGTCGTCGTCATCACGACCTTGCAACCTTGAGTCAGCAAAGTTTTCTTCGACGCTTCGAGATCCGTAACCACGAATTCAAAGGCTGTTTTTCCAACTTTCGTTTCTTCATCTTTTGAAACTGCATCGAGCCAGAACGTCGTTCCACCTTTTTGCATCGGAACTCCTTCAGCAATGTCGTTTGGCATCGTGCCCATGGTAAAGCCGAGCGTATCGCGATAGAACGAGACTGC
>JAYSST010000751.1:0-2524 GCA_043720435.1 Bdellovibrionales bacterium | reverse complement strand
GGGACCTCTTCGAACTTCAGTCGATACCGAAAGCTAATCCTCGAGCCGACTCGCACCGATGGAAACGAGATGATTGCTTCTTTCGTTGTGTCGAAAACTTTTGAGTCTCCGATTTCTTTGATCTCGACATTTGATGATGCAACTTTTATTTCGACACCGTCATTGATTGTTACGGCCGAGACGAGTTCGAACTTCGACGCTCGCGCATTAAAGCTGATACGCTTCACAGCCTGGGCTTCACGTCCGGATTCATTCAAGACGGCCACCCGCGCTTCATATTCGAGCGTGTATGTTCCATCGCGCCTAACATCGAACGTGGCAGTTTCATTTTCGGTCAATGCAGCGAGATCCGATTCTTTCGGAAGTCGCGCTTCCGCAGTTGATGCGAAAACAGACGAGAGAAAAAACAGAACCGAAACGAGTTTGTGCATTTCTCATTCTCGCTGGCACCGAAACGCGCTGTCTACAACTGAGACACGTGCCTAGCGGTTTCCGCTCGGGATTTCTTAAAATCGTATTTTGGCGGGCTAAGTACTCGTAACGGCTGGTCTTTCGACAACCACGCTATGGCACATATAGTGGAACATAGAAGACCAGGACCACCGGTCCCTTGAGGAGCTCCATGAAGGCAACTTACGCATTCTCACAAGCCATCGTCGCAGTTCTGACGATTCAGCTCGCGTTTTTGCCGGTTAGCCACGCTCTGAAAATCCAAATCAAGACCGACGTGAAGCTTCGCGAAAACACCGACAACTCGATGGAACGAATCGGGATGCTCAAAGCCACGACAGTCGTAGAAATTCCGGATGAATACACGGTGAACGTCGATGGCAAACCGAACTTAGAACTCACACTAAACAACTGGTTGCGCTCGGGCGGTTCAAAAAAAACGTCCGATGGCGCTGGCGTTTACAATTACGACGGTGAAAAAACGGAAACTTTTTTCCCTGTTCGCGTCACGAAACCAGCAAAAGGATCAACCGTTCGACCTGGCCATCAACAAACAAAACATTTCATCGCACTTAAATATCTCGTTCGAACAGGAAATGCGATTATCGTTTCGGACGACGCCGAGGTCACTGAAGCAGACGCTTCAGAGCCAGTCTCTGAGGAAGCTTCGCGACCAGTTTCCGTCGAACCTTCGACTCGCCCGGATCCAACGAATCATATGGAAGCGCAATCGACTTGCGTGGGCGGCCTTTGCAGTCAGCCGAGCGACGATTCTGCAGCTGTACGAGGTTTAATAGCATCCGCAGCGCCCGGATTAGCTGCAGCAGCCGGCAAGTCAGGCCAGCTGTTTCAACGAACTAGAAATGATCTACGTCACGTTTACGACAACTTTCGTAAATCGTGCGGCTTCGATCTCGGGCAGTTTATTCCCATCATCAAGTCCCGCGCGGAGCAAGCAGGCGTTCCTTCCGAACTATTGCTCTCGCTTATGACACAAGAGTCTTCAGGTCGCTGTTACGTGCTTAACTCTGAGACTGACAGCACCCAAAGTGTCGGACTCTTTCAAATCAATTCGGTGCACAAACAATTTCCTCGCTGCACGAGTGAACAGAAGAATATACTTAGAAGTCTTGGTTCAGCCAATCGCTTAGCAACCGGACCGCGCTGCCTCGAGAATCCAATTGTAAACTTAGACGAAGCAATTCGAGTTTTGAACGCATCTAAGAGCTTTCTAGTTTCGCGGGGTTTTGATGAGAGCAAACTTAGCTCGGAAGACCTCTGGCGATTGACGGTATCAGCTTATAACGGCGGACCGCGATGGGTTCTAGAGGCGAAAAAAGATCTCGACCTATTCAACGCAAAACACGGTACGTCGTTAAGCGCCCACAAATGGGAAGATCTTCGCATTTTCTACATGCGTGAGTGGCTTGGTCGCGACCAGAAAATAAAAAATCTCGGTCGCGCTGTAGAAGGTCGTTCGCGAGCAAATTCAATCGCCAATTTGTCCTACGCAGAAAATATTGTAGGTCGTCGCGCGACGGCGGCCTCGCGTCCGGGCCTCATGACCGCTTGGCTACCGACGGTACGAGAATAAATCGATGGCGAGAATTTGGTTTTCGATCTTGATAATCGCTATTGCGACAGCTGTTGCCTTCGAGGCGCAAAGCCGACCCCTCACGCCCGAAGAACATTGCAATGACTCGGCTCGCGACGAACTTGAATGTCACATGCGGGTCGCCAGTCGAAACGAATTGCAACTCGAAAAAGATTTTCAATGGCTTAGTACGTTAGCCATCAGCCGAAATTCAAATTCGGCGATTTTCTTCAAGATGGGACAAATCGCATTTCGCAATTTCCTTCAACAGAATTGCGAATCCGAGCGTCACGATGCCTTTGGCGGTTCACTCGAAGAAATACTCGAGCAAAAATGTAGACGAAATACCGTGGCCGCTCGCCGTCGCCTTTTTGAACTAATTGCCGAACGTCACCCCTTTGGTTCCGAGGCTGAAAGATCGAATGGACGACCAATTTGCGCTTCCATGGGCGACGTTTCGAATCCTCTCGAAGTCGGCGC
>JAYSST010000750.1:0-6291 GCA_043720435.1 Bdellovibrionales bacterium | reverse complement strand
ACAAGATTGAAGCTCACGCAAGGTGATCATGTTTATGGCATCACGTATTCACCGTACACTCCGAAACTACTCGCGAAGGTCACCGTTTCGCATCTGTCACGTCAGCAAATGTCGATTCGACTCGCGTCGTCTACTCTCAGTTCGGGAACGCCTCAGACTTATGCTCCTTCCGGAGCACTGATGAATCACGGTGGAGCGTATGCTTTCGACGGTACGATGACAGAAGTCGAAGGAACGTTTTATCTCGATGCCACGAACCTTTCACCCACAGGTTCTTATACGGATAAGAACTTCTATCTCGTCAGCTCGGATAGTTCCGCAGGCGCCCCACTCACGATCAGATCTTTCGAGTTGGTAGATCCTGCTGTGGGAAATACTCTGGCTTCGGCCGCGGGTGTTCCACTCGCTGTCGATGGCACGAGCAAAAATGTGATGGTCGGAAGCTTTGCTCCAGATACGCAGGCGCCAACAGCACCGGGTGCGCTCTCAGCAACGGTCGTGAGTCAGAAGCGCGGAAAGAGAGTGACGTCTGCAATTCGTTTGGATTGGACGGCGTCAACTGACAATTCGGGCTCGATTTCAAGCTACCGCGTGTTCAGAAACGGATCGAGTCTCGGAAGTACGAGTTCGCTTACCTTCACTGACGCCAACGGTGCTACTGGCGTCGTATACAACTACGAAGTTGAAGCGATGGATTCATCTGGAAACGTGTCGATGCGCTCTAGCATTATGAAGGGCAAGTAGGCGTTACTTCTGCTTGCGGTGCCATCGGCGCTTAAATTACGCTTTGCTGAAGTGTGACACCGGCGCCGGTGTTGCGTCGCAAAATTCGCGAACCTAAATGCTGCCTAAGAAATCGAGCACGTACTCGCGTCGTTGGATCTCGTCTTTGCCAACGAACACATGATTCGCCCCTACAAAATAATGAACCTTTGGTCTGCGTCCGGCTTTCAGTAGAGTCGCTTCAATGTTTCTCGTCATTTGCGATGGCCAAACGGAATTTTTCTCGCCGGCCGTAAGAAGTATCGGTCCCTTAAAATTTTCTATCGAGATTTGCTGCTTTGATGGGATTGTTTTACCGCCGACTAACCAAGCGCTAACACTCAAATTAAGTCCTCTTGGATCGTCGCTGCCGCACGCAAAGTTCCAACGATATTCCAGATAGTCTGTGCACTTACCGACACCTTTGGTGCAAATCCAGCATATGGGCAATTGGCCGTTGGGATTAAATGGTCCAAAAGTCACATCACTTGGTGCGTGGGCGATGATTGCCGATGGTTCACTGAAAAGGCTGCCAACCAAAAGTGCGAGTTCGGCTCCACGTGAAAAACCATATAAAACAACTTTACCGTTACTTGATGGCTGCGCCCGAAGCCATTTGACTGCCTCGTTGATAGCTCCGACTTCAATATTCTTGAGGGTCTGCCGATTGCCCACCGTTCGCTTGCAATCGAAATAACAGAACAGCAAGACTTCGTAGCCTTGCGTCGCCAAGATATTCGCCTCAGCGTCGAGATAATGCGACGACCCACCCTCGCTTCCGTGTAACATCACGATCGATGTGTGTTTTGCAGAATCATTCGGAACGAAGTACGCGGATCCACCAAATGGATTCATCTTTCGAAGCACGGGATAGGTGCTGGCGAGCGACGCGGTGGAGTAACCCAAAAGAAAAATCAGGAGTGCCGGAATAAAAAGTGTTTTCGACATCTTCGACTACTTCTTTTTCGACTTCGCTTTGACGGCCTTCGCCGGTTTTGCCGGTTCCTCAGGTGCCGTTACAACTGGGACCACGACTGGCTGAGGGTGCGTGTAAACAGTGTATCCATCGAAGTCGTCAAACTTCTCGCCGTTTTTTAACTTTACGCTGGTGCGGCCCTCGAGTTCGAGCAGGAATTTTCCATCGGCGGAAAACCCGAAGTAGAGGGGATTGACAAGTGCCGAAATGATTACGCTCGATGGCTTCATCTTCAACACGACGCCCGGTGCGCCGTTAATCTCTTTATCTTTTTCTTTTCTAAACTGAAAGCCGACGGTTTCTTGTCGATCGAGGACAGCGAGGCGAACCTTCAATGTATCGCCCTTCATGACGTCGGCCCAACGGGCTTGTAGCAATTTAACAAGGCTTGAGGTCACGGCGAAATCGTCTGTGAACTTTTCGTCGTCTTCCTTAGTTTTGTCGCCTTTCACGAAGGTGAAATATGCTTTTCCGTCGCGAATTTTGAGATTTCCTTTTGTGCCAATTTGCTTCTGCTCTTGTTCAAATGACTCCAGAGTCTCGGTGTCGCCGTTCAACGTCATCACGGTTTTTTCAAGGACGAGAACTGTGCCATCTAAATCGGTGATCGTATTGTAATAAGTCTTCGTGCTCCCGTTAATCTCGAACTCGCTCTTGTAGTTGAACATCTGCTTTGAGTGATCTTTCATGTCATAAATCTTAGCGTCAAAGTGAGGCGCCAGTGCAGCGCCGGCTTGGCCACCTAGAAGTAGTGAAACGCCTAAAGAAATTTTGCTAAAAAAATTTTTCATGAGGGAAAGCCGGTTCGCCATATTCTTCAATTCTCCTTACAGATTATCTCGTCACATGATACTTAAGAACGCATGAACGACAAGCACCAATACGCTCTCTTGCGCGTTTCAAAAATCATGGCAGACCGCGGAATGTGCTCTCGCCGTGAAGCTGACGCCTGGATCGAAAAGGGTTGGGTTAAAGTTGACGGTAGCGTCATCGGAATTGGCCACAAGGCACAAGCCGACTGCCAGATTGAACTTGCAGGAGCTGCACGAGCAGAGAGCGCAGAACTAGTCACGATCCTACTGAACAAGCCTGTTGGATATGTCTCTGGCCAACCCGAGCCGGCGTACGAACCTGCAGTCCGACTTATCACCAAAGAAAATCATTTCGCATCTCGCGGTGAACCTGAATTAGACAGAATGCACTTCGAAGGGCTTGCTCCGGCGGGTCGACTCGATATTGATTCAAAGGGACTGCTCATATTCACACAAGACGGCCGCGTTGCGCGCGAACTTATTGGCGAGAATTCGAGTGTCGACAAAGAGTATCTCGTTCGCGTTCAAGGTAAGATGAAAGAAAACGGTATAAAGCTTCTTAAACACGGACTTTCTCTTGATGGAGTTAAGCTCTTACCTGCATTCGTCGAGTGGATGAACGAAGATCAATTGCGTTTCGTGTTACGCGAGGGAAAAAAGAGGCAGATTCGCCGCATGTGTGAACAGGTTGGACTCGAAGTCGTCGGACTCAAACGAGTGCGAATTGGCAAGGTGCTGCTCGAGAATCTTCCAGAAGGAAAGTGGCGCTTCCTGCGTCCGGACGAAAATTTTTAATCGACTATTTTTTATTCGCTATTGTTGTTCTTTCGATCGCCAGACTTTCCACTCTGATATTCAGACCGCAGACGTTAAGCTCAGCGCATGAAGAAATTCCTGCTGTTTTTGCCGCTTATGCTACTTGCTGCAACTTTTGTATCCATAGCTGAAGCGCAGTCGATTCGCGATTCCTCTGGAAAACTTATTCCAGGCGTTTACAGAGTTTCTTCGGGCAGTCGTTTGAACGCACCGGTGGATCTCGAAATTAACGTTGACGGCACCTTTCGTGCTCAAATGCGGACGTTTCCCGACGACGCCCCAGGCAGAAATTTGCTACTCGCGGGCCGGATCGAAGAAGATTTGGGTAGTCGCGTGGGTACTGAATTTCAGAGCTTTCGGCTGAAAATTGAAAAGGCTTGGCAGATTAAAGATGGCGGCAAGCCGACCTTGATTGAAATACTGCCGACAATCGCGAGCGAGCTGGACATCTCTTTGAATCTTGCAAAGAAGCCGCAGGCGTTCGGCCTTTTTTCTACAGAAACGGCGCTGCTCGACGTAAACACAAGCGAAATGCATCCGGGCGAGCATGCCCGTTTTATCACCGAGTTTATTCTTCCTCAGCCATTTCGACATGCCGCTAAAAACACGTTCGCGCGCTTCGAGCTCGCTCTTGCTACCGTCATCGCTCCCAAATGACTGGCGCACTCGCTTTTTGTTGAGACGCCAGCGTCTTGCTTTCATTCGACATCAAGAAATGAGCGATAAGAATTCCCGCGAAGAACCAGTGAAGACGATAAAATGGAGCACCCCAGACCAACTCACCACTTTCACTTTATCCGTTCGCGTTCATAAACGCGGTCCATCCGAGTTTCACAGCGTAGGCCGCGAAAAAAGCAAATACGACCCATCCGGTTTTCTTCATCCACACAAAAATAAGCGAAAAAAAGATAGAAAAATTCTTCAACGACGAGTGACCACGAGCCCGGAACAATACGCTGCGATAGGTCTGTCGAGAAGCCATACGCGAAGCTTAAATTTATAAAGACTATGGAAAGCGACGAGTCTTTCAGAGCCGCGTTGTACAATACGTTCAGCCAGTATAACGGCAAGATTCGAAATGCGCGACGAATATAAAAAAACCGATTGGATGAGACTCTGTATGCAAACGGCGGCTCGAGGATACGAAAAGGGTCAGGGCACTTAAGATAAAAAAGAGCATAACTCCGTACGAACCTTGAGAGACCCACTTTCTCACGGCAGCTGAACTAAATGAATTCGTAACATGATTGGCGGTGTGACTCGCGATGACCATAAGTGTGGCGATGCCGCGCGTCCGTCGATAAACCCATGGTGATCGCGATCTTCGCCGATGGTTTTAAGGATCCGCAACCGCGTGAATTGACCTATCAACGGAACGCAGGAATTCCGGTGATTCGTTCCCCGACGACGAGGCGGTGGATGTCTTCAGTGCCTTCGTACGTATTGACCGATTCAAGGTTCAGCATGTGTCGCATGATTGGATATTCGTCGATGATTCCGTTGCCGCCGAGCATGTCGCGCGCTTCACGTGCACATTCGAGCGCGAGTTTGCAGTTATTCATTTTCGCCAGAGAAACATGATACGGCATCAGCTCTCCCCGTTCTTTCAAGCGACCCAATTGAATCGCGAGTAGCTGACCTTTGGTGATCTCTTGGACCATTTTTACGAGCTTCGCTTGGGCAAGCTGGTGAGCCGCTAAAGGTTTGCCGTCAAAAATCGTGCGCTGTTTTGCATAGTTCAGCGCGGTGTTATAGCAGGCATCAGCGGCGCCTAAAACTCCCCATGCAATTCCGTAGCGAGCTTGCGTGAGGCAACCCAGCGGAGCTTTCAGGCCCTCACCGTTTGGCAACATTTGTTCAGCAGGTACGACACAATCTTGAAAATGAAGTTCGCTCGTAACACTCACGCGAAGTGAAAATTTGCCTTCCATCTTGCTCGTCGTGAAACCCGGAGTTCCCTTTTCAACGATGAAACCGCGGATCTTGCCGGCCTCGCTGTCGACGCGCGCCCAAACGATGGCGATGTCGGCGATGCTGCCGTTGGTGATCCACATTTTATTCCCATTGAGCTTGTAGCCGCCCGGAACTTTTTCCGCGCGAGTCAGCATTCCACCCGGATTCGAACCAGCATCGGGTTCGGTCAGACCGAAACAGCCAATCAATTCTGCAGTCGCAAGCCGCGGAAGATACTTCTCTCGCTGCGCCTCGCTTCCATATGCAAAGATTGGATACATAACGAGCGAACCCTGAACCGAACAAAACGATCGGATCCCCGAATCTCCGCGCTCGAGTTCTTGAGTCATAAGTCCATAAGCGACGTGACCTAAGCCCGCACAGCCGTAACCATGAATCGTCGAACCCAAAAGTCCCATTTCGCCGAACTGCGGGATTAATTCCATCGGGAATTTCTCTTCGCGGTGAGCTTTCTGCAGAACCGGTTCGATCTTCTCGGTGACGAAGTCGCGCACGCTTTGGCGAACCATCAGTTCGTCTTCAGTGAGGAGGCTGTCTGAATTCATGTAATTGAGAGATTCGTAGCTGGCCATGACGCCTCCTGATCGTTAGAATGCCTAAATGTTTAACCGAGCCGAAGTCGTTGATCAAAACTTTTCTCGTTTTGTGTTAGAGGGCAGATTTCCCGAAAATCATCAGTCGCCCGGCTGGCGGGCCGACGGCTCGACCTCATTCCAGGAAAGCGGCCTTTCGGGCGCCGACGTCATGGACCTCTTCGAATCGCAGGTCATGAGCCGTCACCTCGACCTCATCGCTCGTATATTGAAGAACAAGAATCTTTGTTACTACACGATCGGCAGTTCGGGCCACGAGGGCAATGTCGCACTCGGCAAAGTCTTTCGCCTGACCGACATGGCGTTTCTCCACTACCGCAGCGGCGGCTTCATGATTCAGCGTTCTAAACAGCTTGCG
>JAYSST010000749.1:0-6294 GCA_043720435.1 Bdellovibrionales bacterium | reverse complement strand
CCAACATGAACTTAATCATTTATAGCCTCCAGCTTGTAAACGGAGCCTATCACAGCGACGTGGAAAACTCGTGTGAAGCTTGCAGAAGTCGATCATTTTAGTCTTTTGTCTGGCTCCATAGAACGACTCTAAAAAAACACCTGCGGGTTGTCTTATGTATTTTCAGTGGGCATAAAACTAAAACTGAAAGCCGAGACTCTTCGTCACCGAGTCGGGAAGTTTTGGTAGGCTCGACCTTGGTATCAGGAAGGTCGCGAGGTTGAAAAAATCCATAAAGATGCGGTGGCTTTCGCTCGCGGCACGCAAGTACGAGTGTCCGCTTGAGCCGCCGGTTCCGATTTTGGTTCCCAACATTCGGTGTGCCATCAGTGCATGGCGGTTTCGCCATGTTGTCATCAGTTCGTCGATGTCTTGAAGCCGAGTTAGGAGCTGGAACGGTAAATTGAGAGCCGGTTGATCGCGATAGAGCAGAATTAGAAGTGCAGCTTGAATTGCCTTGTGCTGAAGTCGGAAAGTTCCTTTTTCCTGCAGCTCTTTATATTTGGCTTCGTCAAACAACGAGTCGAAGACTTGCTCCGTTTCTGTGATCTGTTTTAAATTGCGTTCGCGGTCTTCGTCTGATTTCGCAAAACGTAAGACAGACTCTTTATCCTCTTTGAGCATGGCGTGAACGGCTGATTTGTAGTGAGTTTTAAAGTCATATTCGGCCGTTTTCAGAAACGGCGTTCTGGCAAGCCACGCATCGACAGCATCAAAAAGCGAAGGCTCTGTTTCGCTCTTGATCATTTCAGCTGCTTCAGTCGCTGCGACCGATGCATGGTACGGCTGGGAATTGTACTTCAGACGCGATGTCTGCTTGAGCCCAAGTTTGTTTTCAATCTGGCGCCACTGCACGGATTGAAAGCCGCTTGCGGGATACAGCATACTTCTGAAATCCAAAAAATCTAATGGAGTCATGGTTTCGAGAACCGATACTTGGTCCACCAGTAGTCGCTGGATTTCAACAATTCGCGAGAGTCGACTGACAACGGTTCCCATATCTTCGTCGCGCACAAGATCGCGAGCGAACATCGACAATATCGAATTGAGTTCATGAAGAATCTGTCGAAACCAAAGCTCGTAAGTTTGGTGTACGACGATGAATAGCATTTCTTCGTGAGCTTCATTTCCGAATTCGCTGCTGCGAGTTTTTTGCAAGTTAAGCAGAGTTCCAGTTTGCAGATAATCTGAGTAAGAAATCGGAGGATAGTTTTTCGACTTGGACACGTTCGCCTCGTTTGGTTCTGCAGATGGCGGGTTAGAAACCCAGACCGCGTTTTTTCAATTCTTCTTTCACAGCATCGACCGCGTTTCCGGTCGCTTCTTTCTTCTTCTCTTCGATGACCTTTTCAACTTCCTTCTTGGCCGTCTCTTTGAATTTACCGACTTCGGCGGACACGGCTTTCTTCGTCATTTCTTTGATCGCATCGCCCGCGATGTCCAAAGAAGGGGATTTCAGCGAACCGGTAATTCGGATCGGCACAATCAGCCGGCCGAGCTTGTCGGAGTTAGCTGCGCGAAAGCTTCCACCTACTGGTGTCTCTGAAAGGTAGGCGAAACCTTTAAGATCTGCCATGAGGTCTTTTTGCATCCAGCCGTCCAGCGCGATTTCGTTTTTTTCGGGGCTGATCATTCGGAGCCCCTTCAGGTTCATACGGCCCTTTGCAAACGCGTAGGCAGTCGAAACATCAAACGAAGCACCGCCGGTTGCGACTTTTGGTTTTAATCCGAGCAGTTTCGCAACTTCCGGATTCTCAGTGAGTTTTTGATTTACAAGACTATCGAATGACATCGTAGACAAACGACCTTGTCTTACGGAAATTGCGCCGCTCGCGACAGCATTGTCGGCCAGACTTGTGGTGTGGAAAGGAAATCCACTGAATAAAAATCCTCCGGTAGCCATGCCGGCAACCAGGTCTTTCCACTGCGGGCTTAGAAACTCTGCAAAGAGGGCGAGGTTGATCGCTTGAAAATTTCCCGCGGCAGAAGCTTTGATATCTTTGAAAGCTTTTTTCGGCAAATCCAGCAGCGCAAAAGAAGTGATCTTTGCTGGGCCGCCAAAAATGTTAGCCAAACTCATTGATCCGCGAAGGCTTCCGTTTTGAAGATTAGCCAAAACGGCCACGTTCTTCAAATTTGTCGTTTTCACAGCAATCGATTCAATTTGTACATCGAACACCAACTTTGATTTCGCCACGACAGGCCAGCGCAACATCGCATCTTTTGGGTCTTTAGCGGGGGTAACCTTGTTTTCTACGGGCGGAGTTGCGACGGCGTCGGTCATGTCGAGCAGCACGGCGCGCGGAGACTTAAGTACGATTCGACCTTTGAGACTTAAAGGTGAAGCCGCAGGGCCTTCCTTGATTTTGTAAGTTCCATTGGCCTGCAGATTTGTAAGAAGCGTGCCCGATGGAACCTTTGATTGAATGCTCCGAAATCCTGGAGCCAACTGATAGAGTTGGCTTAAAACAATTCGGCTGTTCATCGTCGTGTCGAGTTGAATATCGCCAGATTCTTCGCGCGTGACTAGTCCTGTCATCGACGCTGTCGAATCAATAGCGCGGACATCGAAACGATCGATCTTGATTTTTACGCCGGCGCTCTTTGCACCGGTTTGCGGTGCGCTCGCGATGAAAGTAACCGATGTTTCTTGTCCGGCGTTTTTATTGATAAGATCGTTCCAGAGAATTTTCAAGTTTCGCAGGTCGGCTGATCCTTGAGCGCGTTTCAGAGTCCACGCAATTGGAATTTTCGGATCCGGTGAAGTCGCGATGCTTCCACTGCCGATAACTGATCCGCGAACAATACCTTCGACGGTTCGTTTATCGCTCTTTATTCCGATCGGAAACTCGACGCCGCTTGCGTCGAACGTTTCAATGTTTACACGCGAATCAGTCATGATTGTTTCCGGTGCACCTAGCGGCAACTCAGCTTGTGCTTTTAGGGCAAATGAACCCTGCGCTTGATTTAAATCCGTTCCGTTGGACACCGGTCCAGCGTCAATAAGACCTAAGATCGGGAGAAGCGACGGCCAACCTTTGAGGCTTGGCAGCGTGAGCTGAATATCGATCTTCGAATGACGTTTCGGATCGATTGAAAGCTGACCTTTCATGTTGGTCAGTAAGTTCGCGAGCCTAAATTCAAGTTGCGTAAGATCAATCGTTTCACCTTGCGCCGTCATCTGACCGCGCGCTCCCATCATAACCTGCGGTGGTTTTCGCAGGAGACCGGCCACTCGCACATCCGCACCCGTTAGGTCAGCCTTGAAAGTTGCGAGTTGAAGATCGATTGATTTAAATTTCGCGGTCGGAATGCTATAAGAAAATTTGAATGGGGCCTCAAGATCAAGATCAACGGGACCCTTAACTTGGAAAGATTTTGGTTTTTCGCGGACAAGATCAAAGGGAAATTGTCCGCCTACAATGCGTACCAATCCTTCGGCCTGAATGATCGCTCGCAAGTCGCCCGAAAGTTTAACCGAAACATCGGCGCTGCCTTTTAGTCGACCTGTCAAACCAAGCGCTTCGCTCTCGGCCTTATCAAGAGGAAGAACGCCTAGGTCCGTGGTCGACCCAGCGGCTTTAAACTCAAATGTTTGTTCTGGCCATTTGATGTTTCCGCTACTCTTAAGCGTCATGCCTAGAGTCGAGAGCGTAAGATTAGTGATGTTGATCCTGACATTTTGGGGATCGTCGCTCGACGGGTCGGCAGTGAACAACCAATCCGTTCGCAGTGGCAATTGCGCACGTTCACCAAATGCGACGCCGAGTGCGAGCTGCCCCGTACTTTTAATACTCAGTCCACCGGTGCGATTGAAAACTTCAGTGCGGATCATGCCAGTGATGCCGCGGAAGACGACGGGCTTCTGCGCCGGTCCGGCTTCAAGAGTCGAGTCGCGAAGTTCAGTTTCAAGATCGATGGGGAACGGCAATCCCTGAATCTTGAAGTCGGAGGGCGTAACGACCGGTGCCGGTCTCGGCTTGGCAGTTGTCGGGTCGGTCGTGGCACTGATGTGCACGCCAATCAGTTGCGCCTTTAGGGTTAGAACGTCGTTCGTAAGCACCAGCTGGTACAGGCTAAATAAGTTTTTCGGAGTCGAAAGAAGTACTCTTTCAGCGCGAATAAGAGGTGCCGTTGGGGAAGACTGAAAGACAAGGTTACGTAGTTCGACTGAAACTTGCCCAACGGGCCGGGTCACTAACGAATCAACCGCGAAGACTTCGACGCCAAGGACCCGTGTTCCCTCTTGCCGCAGATACTCGAGAATCAGTCGATCGCGGTTCACATATCCGACCGCGATTGCGATCGAAATTAGGAGTAAAAAAAAGAAAGTGAAAAAGCCAACAGCGCTTAAAAATCCGCCGCGTTTCTTCTTTTTTTCTAACTTCATCGTGAACCTCCCATGTTCACGTTCGATCCCGCGATATGTGTCGCGGCCGCTATCAGGACCGTCTCAACATCGGCAGCGGAAGTGTTCCAGGAGGTCATAAGTCTACATTCGCGAGTTTTTTCGTTCCATACATAAAAAAACGCAGAACGCTTTATCGCTTTCTCCATACCGCGCTCGAAAATCGCAAACACTGCATTCGCTTCGGTCGTCTGAGTAAACTTCACGAAGTCAGAAGAAGTCGAGAGAGATGCCAGACCTGCTCGAAGCTGGTTCGCGCGAGCGAGCGCATTCGAACTAATTTCTTGCCACAGGTCAGTTCCCAGCAATTCGATAAATTGCCCAGCAATGAATCGTGTTTTACTGGGAAGCTGCATGAGCTGTTTTCGAATAAATGGGAAATCTTTCGCGGCCTCTCGAGACCGTTCTGACAAGAAAAGTACGGCTTCGCCAAACATCAGGCCATTTTTCGTTCCGCCGAACGAGAGGACGTCGGCACCTTCGGCTGCTTCTTTTAAAGTGCATCCAAGAGCCGTCGCTGAATTTATAAATCTTGCGCCATCAACGTGCAGCCATAAATCATGTTTTGCGCAAAACGCGGCAAGGTCCGCCAGTTCTTTGCGAGAATACACGGTCCCGTATTCCGTTGGCTGAGTAATCGAAACCGCTTTGGCTTGAGAAAAATGTTGGTCACCTCGTCGGATCAAAAACGGTTCGATCAAAGAGGGCGAGAGTTTTCCGTCGACACATTTAATCGGAATGAGCTTTGTGCCGATGTGTTTTTCGGGCGCACCACACTCGTCGACCTCGATGTGAGCGACGTCCGAGCAAATGACGGCGTGATAAGAATTGACGAGCGGAGCCAGCGCAAGAACGTTTGCGGCTGTTCCGTTGAAACAGAAATGTACAATCGTCTCGTTTCCAAAATGAGAACGGAAAACTTTAACGGCTTCTTCAGTGACCAGATCTGTGCCATAGCTCGGTGCAAAACCTGAATTGACGAGCTCGAGTGTTTTCAAAATTCTTGGGTGAGTGCCTGAGTGGTTGTCGGAACCGAGGCCAAAGGGAAACTGGCTAGCTTCAAGCCGAGCTAAAAACGGGGATCTAGGTGCACTTCGCGCGTCGTCGCGTGTCTGAAGCTCCGAATCGTTCATCGGTTACAATTGAAACACAAAACGATGCGCAATTAAAGCCGCGAGACGTGAAGTTCGGTCATCGCTATCAAGTGGCGGCGAAACTTCGTATATGCCGACGCCCCGAACATCAAATCGATGCAGGCACCACGAGAAACAATTGAAGAAATCCTTTGTTTCAAATCCGGTGGGCCAGCTTTGACTCGCCCCGGGCGCAACGGCCGACGTAAACCCATCAATATCGACCGATAGAAAGGCAGATCTTTTCATTAGCGCGCGGTCGCCGAGCAAGCTCAGCAGTGTTTCAGTCAGCGACAACCCTCGTGCGTGCCGCTCTTCTTCAAACGACACAAGCCCACCTCGTGAAATCAGCCAGTCCGCGTGCGCCTTTGAATTACATTGGCTCTGCAGGCCGAGTTCGACAAAGTCGATTGCAGGGTATTTTTCGAGAAGTCGAAAAAATGGAGTGCCACTCGTCAGACCTTTTTCCAATGGGCGCACGTCTAAGTGTGCGTCGAAGTTGATAACCAGCGGCCGTTCGCCGCGGGCCAGGACAGTTTCACAGTAAGCGGCCGCATCGGGGAAACCATAGTCATGGCCTCCGCCGAAAGACAGGATTCGGAATTTTTGTTTCTGTGCCTCAAGGGCGATCAATTGAGCGTGCTCGTGTTTCAATTCGAGCTTTTCATTCAAAACGAGATCTCCTGCGTCGAAGATCGAAATCTGTTCGTTCGA
>JAYSST010000748.1:0-6301 GCA_043720435.1 Bdellovibrionales bacterium | reverse complement strand
ATCATTAATTCCGACGCTTCTTCGCGCGTCTTATTTAGGAAACCGTAACGATCGAGCGTCGTGATGTCCTTTTGCGAAACCATTCCCGATGGTGCAGCGGCTTTCGACGCAGCAGCCTTCGCAGATTGAGTTTTGAATCTGCCGCCAGCCGAAACCATATTGAGCGTATTTGGAACTTCGTTGCCGATGACGAAATGATCGTGGTTGATCACCTGACGATAGAAGAGAGCATTTGCAACGTAAGGGAAGTCGATGACTTCTCCATTCGGCAATTTTACTGAACGACCTTTTAGTGAGCCAATCTCGACGTCCATCTTAAGGATTCGGCCAGTCGGCTTTTCTTCACAACCTTGGTTGCCCATCGAAAGACCAGCTAAAGCCATCAAAGGGATCACGGCTTTCAAACCAAGGGATGTGCGTAACGTTTGCTGCTTCATAACTCTCCTCATGAGGCCTTTTTGAATTCACGAAAAAGACGTACGTCGCGAGACGCATGTCTTGTTTATCGGACCTCTGTCGCAAGACTAAAATCAGAAGGATTCTGTTCAAAGCTGGCCCAACGCCTAGGTATTTCAAAGAATGATTCGCAATGAGGCGAGCTAAGTCTTCGACTTTATTCGATGATGATGAATCAAAGACACTTGCACGACTTTTGACTTGTCGGAGTCTTGGTCAGAACTTTTGAAGTTCGGATTTAAAATGAGATTTTTCCTGAAAGATTCCGCGCTAAACGCGACAATCGGCTAGCGCGCTTATGTCTCGATTTCGAGAAAAAAGCTCTTCATGGATCGTGCTTCCCGAGGAAATTCAAAATCCAGATCAGGGCTTGGGGTCCTTGCTACTGTGACTTTGCGGGTGGACCGACGAGCCAACAGCCGCACAAACTCCTCGGTGCGCAAAAAGACGTCGGCTTCCGAGAGCAGCTCGTAGTTCAATGAAAACAGAATGCGACCTTGCGGGGCCGTCACGTCAACGCACATCTGCAGCAGCATCTCGAACTCTTTTTCGATCTGAAATACGCCGCTCGCCGTTCGGGCAAAAGACGGTGGATCGCAAATAACGAGATCGAACTGAAGGTCCTTTTTTTTTGCCCACTTCAGATAGTCGCGTGCTTCCATGGCGCGAAACTCGTGTGGTGAAGCGTCTAGTGAAATCCCATTCGCTTCGAAATTCTCGCGTGACCAATTGAGAAAATTCTTGCTCAGATCGACACTGACAACTTTCGCAGCACCAGCTTTAGCCGCGGCCACAGAAAATCCGCCGGTGTACGAAAATAAATTGAGGACTCGAAGATCTTTCGAGTTTTCATTCACCCACCGACGATTGGCCCGCTGATCAAGAAAAAGACCTGACGACATGCTGGTGTCGCGACGAAAAGTGAACGTCAGGGATTCCTCTTGAGCCTGCCAACGTGAGGGCAGATCTGGGCGCGACGGGATATTTTCGGCTTCGACCGGATTTTTTCCCCCGCGGTTTGGTCTTGTTTGAACATACCAATCTGGCCAGTTCATGATGCGTGCGAGTTCTGTGACGGCTTCACGATCAAGCAGATCGAACTCGGCTCCATACCAATGTAGTTGAACAACCGTTCCGAGGCGATCGCACCGCAGGTCTTGCCCTTCGCTGTGGATCAAACGAACCGTTTCACTTTCAGCGATATCGCAGACCGCGAGTGACCGAGCAAGACGCTCGCGGCGCTCAATGCTTGCGAGCCAATTTACTATAGTAAGTCCAGACCGATCGTCTAGCTTCGTAAGGTGATCAAACCATCGCGGACGTGGTGACTGAGATTCAATGACATCGTTTCGAAATGAAAGTCGAACAGATGAAGCATGTAAGCAAAGTGCGGGAAACATTCCGCCCCCGTGTTCGCCATCACCCAGAATCGGAATTCCCAATTGCTCGGCCTGAAGCCGAATTTGATGCGGACGACCAGTCAGTGGTTTCGCCTCCCACAGCGAGTAAGTGCCATTGGAATTCACCAATTTAAAATCGGTGACGGCATTAGCGGGTCGCTCAAATGTTCCAGCGATCGAAAAAAAGTTCGAACCGCCGCCGGCGGCGGAAGAGGTTGAATGTCGGTCGATAAAACTTTCGACGCGTGCTTCGCCCTGTTCAAGTTTGCGATCTGTTACGAACAGGTATTTCTTTTCTACTTTGCGAGATTCAAAAATTTCCGCGAGTTCCGCCGCTTCTTCCGAAGTGTCGGTGGCGAGTAATATTCCTGTGGTACCCATGTCGAGCCGGTGCACAGGAAAAAGTTCGCGGCCCGAACGGTAGCTTAGATGTCCAAGAAAGCTATCGATCGGGTCGACCGAAATCGAAGCGCGGTCCTCTTGTGAAAGCGAAGTGTGCGTCGTGATGCCCGCAGGCTTATCAAGTATGCGCAGCATCGGATTGATTGACATTCTTCTGCCGGCACTCGGGGCAAAGGCCATAAAGTTCGAGAACGTGCGAGGTCAGCAAAAAGCCAGATCGAAGCGCGACCTTCTCTTGGAGTCGTTCGATCTCTTCATTCTCAAACTCAACAATTTTGCTGCACGAAGTACAGGTGAGGTGATCATGGTGATCTCTCGCTGCCCATTCGTATCTTGCAGGCATGCCACCCATGCGAACCTCGGTCACGAACGTCGCCTCGGTGAGTGTACGTAAAAATCTGTAAACCGTTGCAAATCCAATTTCAGGACTGCGTTTCACGACAGTTTCAAACACATCTTGAGCCGTGAAGTGATTCGGTCCGCTTCGCACTACTTCAAGAATATCAAGCCGCTGATTTGTGACTTTCAGTCCCAGATCACGAATGATTTTTTTTCCTGGAACCGATGGTCTGCGCGTTCGACCTGACACTTGAGCGTCGCGAAATACGGGGTCTCTATTCGAAGTCGGAAGCTGAAATGGTGTGCTCTTGTTCATAGAAGGCGAAGGTAGAGAACTCGACGGGGTTCGTCAATAGTTGAGAATGAATTTCATTTGCAACAGCCCGCGAAGCTATAAAAACTGAACCAATCCGTTATCCGCCTACTGCGTCACCGGACGGAATTCGCTCAGTCGCGCGCGAATCGCACTCTGGTAGGTCTCTGTGTGGTACGGCAGCAAGAACAGCAAGAGATGCTCGAGGCCCGTACGCAGGCTTCTGCGGGTTGCAGGCTTTTCAGGACTCTCGAAAAACTGCAGAAACGAGGACGAAGTAATCAGAACTGTGTCGCTGATCATCTGCATTTCGCGTGCGTCGGCAATCTTGCGCATGACTCCGTCTTTCATCCACTGACCATACATTGCTTGCAGGAGTCGCATCGTTTTAGCGATGTGAGTCTTCCAACGTTTTGCCAGATTCGGATCTTTACGACGAAGGTGATACATTTCTCGGTGAAAAAATCGGTACTTCCAGAAAACTTCGTAAGAACGCTCGATAAGTTCTGTTGGCGACGAAGCCATTCCCCGCGCTGGTTTCCAAACAAGATAAGTCTCTTCGCACATCATTTCGAATAATTCGAAAATGATTTCCTCTTTGTTGCGAAAGTGGAAATAGAGGTTGCCCGGCGAAATGCCGAGGTGCTGCGCAATGTGGTTTGTGGTGACGGCGACGCCGCCAGCTTGATTGAAAAGTTCAATGCTCGAGGTGAGAATTCGCTCGCGATTGCCAGTTTTCTTTTTTGGGAGAGCAGTGCGAAGACCAATTGGAAGTGTAGCGGTGTGCATAGGGCTCCTTGAATTGTTCCCTTTGATAATGAAATCCGCGAGCATCGACAAGCGTTATCGTGCGGGTGAGAATAGATTGCTCCATTCGGTAGAGTTCAAGCTCTAATGCGCGCTTAGCTGAAGAGTCGAGGTCGGCCATATCGGGTTTGGGGACGCCTCCTGCTTGACGCTTAGACGACGAAGCCACGGTCTTTCGATCGTGGCTTCGTTACTAAAAATTTATTCGATCGGGAATTAAGCGCCGCGCTCGAGGCGCGCAATTCTTTCTTCGAGAGTCGGGTGAGTTCGCAACAGGTTCGCCCAGCCTGGTTTTGTCGCCGAGATTTTGAGGGAAGCGAATGCGGGCTGCGCCTCTGTCTGCTTTGCGACCTCATAGTTCACAGGTTGCAGTCCACGCAGCGCGGTTAACGCCGAGATCATGGAGCCTCTTCCGGCGTATTGTGCTCCACCGCGGTCTGCGCGGAATTCACGTTGACGCGAGAACCACATGATAACGATCGAACCTAGCAGCATAAAAACTGTTTCCAGTGCCATGACCGTCATAAAGTAGGCGAAATGCCCAAGACCTTTGCCGTCGCGATCATCGCCGCGAAGTGCGTTCGAGATAGCGAATGCAACGATGCGAGCGAGCGCCATGACAAACGCGTTCATCACACCTTGAAGCAGCGTCATCGTAACCATGTCGCCGTTTGCGATGTGCGAAACTTCGTGTGCAAGAACGCCTTCAACCGCAGTCTTATCCATCGTTTCGAGAAGTCCCGTCGAAACGGCAACAAGCGAATTCGATCTCGATGGACCCGTTGCGAAGGCATTCACCTCAGGCGACGGATAAACTCCGACCTCGGGCATTGTCGAAAGCCCAGCCGTGCGAGCGAAGCGATAGACCGTGTCTAGTAACGCGCGTTCGTTCGAATCCGTCGTTTGCGGATTGATAACCTTCACGCCCATTGTCCACTTTGCCATCTTCTTAGAAATCAGGAGGCTGATGAACGCGCCACCCATACCCCAGACCAAGCAAAAGCCGATGAGCGAGGTCATGTCGTAACCCGCGTCTGTAATTCTCGGATTTAGGCCGAGGGCAGAAGTGACTACGGACAACGTTAATACGACGAGAAGGTTGATCCCGATAAATAAACCAAATCTCTTAAACATCTGCATGCGGAGTCTCCTCAAGTAGCTTAAAAATCTACAATACACTTCACTATAGCGGCAAACAGCTAGTTTCTCAAAATAGATATATCCAAGAATTTAGTTCACTTTAAACGATGGTATCTCAACCTAAAGCGCACTACTTATTTAAGTCGTCAGCCAGACGAAAGCTTTTCGCCAAGCTTGCTGCAATTGGATTTTCTACTTTTCTAGCCGATGTAATCAACCAAAAATCTTCGTTTACGTTTTCGAGCCGTCCAAGCTTGATAAGAGATTTATCGCGAACAAGCTCTGCAGCAGACGCTTCGGCTATCGGGATCAATCCTGTTCCGGACGCGCCTAACAATTTCTGGAGGCTCGAGTCCTGAGTTTCAGCAATTCGAACAATAGGAATTCTTGCGGTTCGAAAAAAGTGGTCGAGATCGTGTCTCAGTTTAGAATGATATGTCGGCAGTACAAAATTTTGTCCTGCGAGACTCTCGGGAAAGCGTTTCATAAGACCACGAAACTTCGGCGCACCATAAACTGAGATCGGAATTCTTCCAATCGCCCGGACTGAAAGATTTCCTGTCTCGTCAATCGAGGGAGGAAAATTCGAGAGTAGCAAATCCAAGCGATGAGCCCTGAGTTCCCGGAGCAACTCGTCGCCTTTGCCTTCCAAGATAGAAACGGTGCAAGGGCCAACCGCAAAGGCGGCTTCAGTAAGCCGAAGCGTGATGTGTTTTGGTACGCTGTCGAGTGCGCCAATTTGCAAATGCGTCTTTTCTCCGCGTGGTGCCCGGTCGTTGAGGGCTTCGACCATCTCGGCTCCCATACGAAAAATATCAGATGCATACTGAAATGCGACTTTTCCAGCTTCCGTCAGAATCAAACGGCGGTTGCGGCGCTCAAACAACGGTCGTCCAACCGAATCTTCGAGCAGTTTAAGTTGTGTCGAAAGCGTTGGCTGACCGAGGCGAAGTTTTACCGCCGCACGTGCGATACTCCCTTCAGTCGAAATAACCCAAAAGTAGTAAAGGTGATGGTAGTTCAACCACTGAGATGCGGTGATCGGAGTCGGAACGCCTGATGATTCGATGTGGGCCATGAACAGGTTCTTAAAGCGTGTTGCTACTTGGGACAAAGGTTTTTGACCGTTGGACGCCGAGCAGAGTACTCTTCAGATCGTGGTCACGCCAAAAAGCTGGGGCTTAAAACAGAACGATGTGCTTCAGGTCGAACTCGATCGAGTGACCGATAGCGCCATTGAAAAGATCACCGCTCGTAAAATTGCACCCGAAAGAGCTGACACCACCAAGGCATTTCCATCCGAGCGCTCGCGCCTGCTGTTGTCGCGCATCTCGGCGGGTCAACAGGCCGCAATCGAGAGCCTGTTTTCGAAACAACCGGTGCGGCTCTCGGGTCTTGAGCTATTGTATGACAGAACTCCTGATTTTTTTTCGCTGCTCAAAGC
>JAYSST010000747.1:0-2537 GCA_043720435.1 Bdellovibrionales bacterium | reverse complement strand
AAACATCGTGCTGATACTGACCGACTCCGATGCTCTTCGGATCGACTTTCACAAGTTCAGCCAGTGGATCCTGTAGTCGACGAGCAATCGAGATCGCTCCACGAATCGTCAGATCGAGATCTGGAAACTCTTCGCGTGCAACGTCGCTTGCCGAATAAACGGAAGCACCCGACTCGCTGACGAGAATCACAGGAATTTCTTTTTCAATTTCTTTTAAGACTTTACGTATAAACGTTTCGGCTTCGCGACCGCCCGTTCCGTTGCCCACAGCAATCGCATCGATCGCGATTTGTTTAGTCACTTCCGCGAACAATGTTTTGGCTTTCTCATGAGCAGCTTCACCTAAGATATGCAAAACGGTATTCGAAATGAACGTGCCCTGTTTATCGATCAACGCGACTTTGCAACCCGTACGAAGACCTGGATCGACTCCAAGCACGCAGCGTGGACCGAAGGGGCTTGAAAGCAATACTTTCCGAACGTTTTCAGCAAAGACCGTAATCGCGTCCTTGTCGGCGTTATCTTTCAACACGCGGTGAACTTCGTTCGAAATGGAAGGGTGCACGTGAACGGTGTACGCGAGTTTCGCGCACGTTTTCAAAAACTCGAGGACTTTGCCGATTTCTGCATTCCCAGCGACAGCTTTTTCAACCGCCGGCAGAAACGTTGTTCGTTCGAACAATTGCAGATTCGCAGCCTCGTCACCTTCAACCGCAACGGTCAGTTCTTCTTCAGCCCAACCGCGGCGCATAGCTAGATACCGATGCGAAGCTTTCTTTTCGGCGAGGCTTTTCACAGGCTCGGCGAACTCCGCGTACATTTCGAACTTCGAGTGAGCTTTAAAACCCTTGGCTTTCTTCGACGTGATCTTACCAAGATCGAAGAAATTCTGACGAATACGTTCACGAAGACCAGCGTCGTTCGAAAGCTTCTCGACGATGATGTCTTGTGCGCCCTTCAAAGCTAAATCGTAAGTGACGATTCCGCCGGCGATGTTTAGGAAGTCTTTCGCCTTAATTTCCATTGTGACAGCTGGCGTTTCTTCGCCGTGTCCAATCTTCCACAACCAATCGCCGAGCGGCTCGAGGCCTGCTTCGCGCGCCAGCGTGGCTTTCGTCTTTTTCTTCTTTTTGAACGGACGATAGATCTCTTCGAGATCGCCGAGATCGAAAGTTTGCTCGATGCGTTTTTTCAATTCGTCCGTAAGATTCCCTTGAGTGTGAATCTCGGTGAAAACGAATTCGCGACGTTTGTTTAACTCCGTCAGCGTTTCATTCGCTTCGATAACATGGCGAATTTCAACCTCGTCGAGGCCGCCAGTCTTCTCTTTACGATAACGAGCGATGAACGGAACCGTCCCGCCTTCCGCCGCAAGTTCGAGCACAGACTGTGCTGCTTTCAGCGAGATCTTCGGGATTGTTTTTTCGCGGTAAACCGCAAAAGAAATTGGGGCCAGATTCGTATTCGGGCTCATAGTACTCATAGTGGGAATTAGGGAATCATTTGTGCCGGTAAAGAATCAAGCCATTCGTGGGATCATAGGGCGACACGCCAACAGTTACTTTATCGCCAACGACGACACGAATATTGAAACGACGCATCTTGCCGCAGAGTCTCGCTACGATTTCGACTTCATTCTCGAGCTTGACTCGATAGAGCCCGCCCGCATTTACATCGACAATCTTTCCTTCGAGTTGCGCTAAATCGTCTTTCGCCATCCGCGTACTTATCCTTATGTTTCCCGAGCGTCTCGCGCGGGAAGAGTTTCCCCTGCATACGCAGGGGAAGAGTTTCTGGCTTTCGCCTACGACTTATAGTTCGAAATGAGGAATTTGATCCCCTGCTGAAACAGCACTTCCAAACGGTCGTTTTGATTCGTGATGATAAAGCCCCATCCAAGGACCTTATGCAAGATAGGAATACGAGCTTCAAAGCTCTCCGACATCTTGTAGTTCACGGGTTTAATCGCTTTGTTCTTATCTTTCAACGATTGCCACTGCGCTTCGAGGTCGCCACCGCGATCGAGCTTGAGGTCGTCCTTTTTCTTCTTCTTTTCGATGGCGGCGGCTTTTTCTTCTGAAATAGTCGGCTTCATCGCCGCTAACAAAGCTGCTGAAGGAGTAATCGCCTCAACCGGTGTCTCTGCGGCCGCATCAAGCGCTTCCATAGCTTCCATGTCAGACGCTATATCGGCAGCGAACTCTTCAGCACCCGCAAAATCGTCTGAAAGTATGACGTCGTCCGCTCCGGCCTCCGCTGCTTTACCTTTGCCCTTTTTATCTTTGATGGGCGCGGCTTTCGCGGCGACCGGTGCTTTTCCTGCTTTTGCAGTTGAAGCGACAGCTTTTGCAGTTGAAGCGACCGCTTTTGCTGAAACGACTGGCAATGCGACCTTCGCCACTTTGCCCGGAGTTTTTGCAGGCACTTTTTCGGGTGCCTTTTCTGGTAGTTTCGCTGCGGTTTTTAGAACGGGCTTAACAACGGCCTTCGGAGCCGGTTTCGCTGCTGCCTTAGCCAAAGGTTTCGAGGCTTTCGCC
>JAYSST010000746.1:0-6325 GCA_043720435.1 Bdellovibrionales bacterium | reverse complement strand
AAGAGACGCGGACCGAGCCCGGTACTTCGGAGGTTGCCAACGTGCACACATCAGTAAACGCGTTTGTCGTATTTACGACCAGAGTTACAGCTAAAGCGGCTGCGAACCCCAAAAGATTTAGTGTTTTCATAAGCAGGTTCGTAGCTCAGCGCTGACGCGTGCGCAAATCAATCGCAGCTGTAAGTCATGTCTTTGATTTGTTTATATTCTGACGGCGAATAAACGGACGAAATGAGGCTCGCCGGAATTTTCATTCCTCGTTTCTTCATTCCGTCGATCTGACCGAGAAGGTCCCTGAATTTAATTACTCGAGCCGATAATTCTTGCTCGTCGGCGGTCATATTCGGGAAAGAAAGCGCCGACAGTACCGGGATAGCCGCGTATTTTCCGTCCCACGGCGTTGTTCCAACGTAATTAAATGCGGAGGCGCTTTTCGGATTGCAAAAGCCCGAGAGCTTCGTGTCCCAATTGTATTCGATGAACTGAATGGCGTTCGATTGAAAGATCTTAAGTACAATTGTTCGGAATTTTTCATAGCCGGGGTCAGTCATATTCTTCAAAGTGTCGCGATAAAATCCAAGCTTCGTTGGCCCCGCCGCCTTGTAAAAAATGAACGACGCCTGATGGCGCGCAATAATGCCTTCATTCACGAGTGCATCAATCGTGTCTTTTGCGATGGGTATAGACTTAACGACGTTGATGTACCGAGTGCCTTTCGGAACTTTGAGTTCAACCATTGTGTTTCCGAAGTTCTGGATGAATGCCACATACGGATCAATGGCCAAGTAGACACCTGGGCCCGCATTGATGTATGCAGCCGCGTGGTAGTTCAAGTCCCAGAATCGCCCGGTAACGTCGGTCAAATAACGGCTGACATAGTCGCCGCGACCATGGGGCGTCTTCAACTCATCCCAAAGTTCTTTCACGTGAAAGTAGTGATAGATGCGTACGTCTTTCGACATCGTCTTCACTGACGTCATGACGTCGCGACCGAGAAGTCTTTCGGCGACCTGAGCCGATGCAATGGATCCGAATCCAATTGAAAGCACTACGAATAAAAAAAGAAATGCCCGCTGTCCCCCGCGCATGATCCCGCCCCCCGAGAATACTTAAGAAGATCCCCCGACCTTTTCCTTAAGCTTTTACATAAGTCAGGAATCGACCATGACGTAGGGCGACGGTCACTATCGAACAAACGGGTTATAATCGATTCAGAGGCGTTCGTTCGAAAGTAGCATCTAAGACCGAAGTTCTTACGATCTGCGGAAAACTTTCCCGGGCTCGTAGATCATTCTCGTTGATTTGTCTGGTCCCTGCTTGCAGCGTTGTGACATGCGCAACCGTCACTATTTCTACCTGCTAGTGGTGATCTTCGTTTCATTCGCAACCGCCGGCTGCCAGTGTACCCGGCAGATTAAGTGTTCAAGCATAAGCAGCCGTGAGGCCTGTCTTGAAGTGGACGACTGCCAGACGCTGACGCATCCAACCTGTTCTGGCGAAAAATGCCAAACGACCTACTGCCAACCAAGTCATCAAAAGAACGCATGTGCTCCCGATGATGAGCTCATCCGTCGTTCTTGCCCACGCGATTCGAGGACTTTTCAAAACGGTAGTGTTCCTGCCGATATCGAAAAGCAAAAGTGGGCCTACGAAAAACTCTCGCCTTTCGCCAAGACGCTCGCTGGGAAAAAGATTGCGAAGGCCGATCTCGCACAACTAACGCCCGCCGATAGCGATGCGCTTTGCCAAGTTTATCCGAAAGAATCATGCAAGCTCGCTTGGAACGAAGCCAAACAAATGGTCCTGTGTGAGACTGGTCCCATCAATTGCGAAGCTTGCCTGTTTTCCATGCCAAAGTTTCAATGTGGGGCGAAAAACAAATGCAATGGAGTCATTTGCCTTTAATTAACTGGCAGCTTTCGATGTGACCCATGCTTTGAATGCGGAATTAAGATCTTTAATTTCGCAATACGACTTTATGTAATCTTCCATTTTGCGTTGAACACTAAGTCTGACGAGATTTTCCAAACCACATTTTTTCTCGAGCATCTCTGCGAGCGCTTGAGAGGCTTCGTATCGATAGAGAATTCCCTGAGCTGATCCAAGCAATGGATGCGCCAGCTGCTGGACATCGTCGGGAAACTTCTGGGTCGCGAGCCACTTGTAATCGACCTTTCCATGATTCGAATAGTTATTTGCTAACCCTTCTTCAAGCCACTTTGGAATTGCGCCTTTGTACTTTTGAATGACAATGACGTGCACCAGTTCGTGCCCAAACACTTCATCGAAATTAGTCTCAATCACACGTGGGCCAAAGTGAACTGTCGCCTCGTTTCCGCGACCGACAGTCACGGCCATTGCGTTCGGCCCTAAAGAATGTGCGCGTTCAAATTCCGAGCGGTTCGCATAAAACTTCATTTTCGTTCGACGGGTGGTCCATTCAAGCTTTTGTTGTATGCGAAAAGTAACGCGATCAACTCGCGACTCGGTTAACCATTCCGGTGCGCTAGTAATTGTTGTTTCATTTGTGCGGATGTCCTTTGCTTGAAGAAGACCCGGAACCGAAACGCCGATCGAACAAATCGAAAAAAGCTGAATTAACAATTTCATGAAACACCCGCCCCGAGACTAGTTTCCGCGACGAAACTTGTATGTTCAAGTGACATGCTTGTATGTGTAAGTTAGTTGTAAGTCATGACAGTTCTCCCTAGTGCGCTCTCTGAATCTCTTTCTTCAGTCTCTCTTTCTTCAGTTCAAACGAAACTTGCTGTTCTGGCGGACGCGGCGAAATACGACGCCTCTTGTTCGAGCAGCGGCGGAAGCCGCAAGCGAGATCCAAATGGTATGGGCAATTCCGAAGGCATGGGCATTTGCCATAGTTACGCCCCAGACGGCCGATGCATCAGTTTGCTAAAAATCTTGCTTACCAACTATTGCATTTACGACTGCAAGTTTTGCGTCAATCGGGTCTCGAGCGACGTTCGGCGGGCTCGATTCACAGTCGAAGAAGTGATTTCACTGACACTAGAGTTTTACCGGCGGAATTATATTGAAGGTTTATTTCTTAGCTCGGGAATCATCACGAGCTCGGACGATACGATGGAGCAATTGATTGCCGTGGCTCGCGGACTCCGCGAAAAACACAAATTCAATGGTTACATTCACTTAAAGGTTGTGGCTGGTGCATCGCAGGAATTGGCTCAAGAAGCAGGTAAATGGGCCGATCGCATTAGTGCCAACATCGAAATGCCTGTGCAGCAGGATCTCGACAAACTCGCGCCGGCAAAAACTATCACCGCTGCAACAACGACAATGCAACAAATCGCGGAAAAGCTCATTGAGACCAAAGACAACGCCCGCCGAATCAAATCGACGCCCGTTTTTGCTCCGGCGGGTCAGACGACTCAGATGGTAGTCGGCGCGACCGCAAGCCCCGACTCGTCAATTCTTACGACGTCTGAAAAGCTCTATAAAACATTTTCGCTTCGCCGCGTTTACTACTCGGCGTATAGTCCAATACCAAACGCGGATGCATTATTGCCGGTTGAGAAGCCATCGCTTGTCAGGGAGAATCGTCTTTATCAAGCAGATTGGTTGATGCGCTTTTACGGATTCGAGGCGCGGGAACTTGTTTCGGAAGCCGATCCCAACCTTGCACTCGACATCGATCCAAAAACTGCGTGGGCGCTGAAGCACCGCGAAGGCTTTCCCATAGACGTCAATCGTGCTCCGCGGAACGCGCTTCTAAGAATACCTGGCATTGGAGTGAAAAACGTCGATCGCATTTTGCAACTTAGACGGTTTCACAAAATCAGTCTGTTAGATTTGCAGAAGATGCATGTGACATTGGCTAGGGCGAAGTATTTTGTCGTGACCTCGGACCATAATCCCGACGTGTGGATGCTTGATTCTGAAAAACTTGGCTTAAGGTTGCGTCCCAAGGCACAACAACTTTCCCTCTTTGATCAAACGCAAGCTCCAATCGACATTGCGATTTGAAATGGAACAGCCGCAGTTCGAAAAGACATTCGAAAACTGGCGAACCGTCGCACGCGATTTGCTGATTCGCGCGGTTCGGCCTGAGGACGTGCAATGGGACGATCGTCCGAGTCTGTTCTCTTTCGAAGTCGACCAGAACAATCTAGTTCCTCGCCCCGGTCGGGGACTCTCCGCGGATGCCTCCCCTACAGTGGGTGCGGAGTATTTCGAATTAGCGAAATCCGTTTCGCTGGCACGAGATGAAGACCGGTGGGCGCTTCTTTATCGCCTCTTGTATCGGCAACGTTTTGAGAATCCGCACTTGCTAAAGATTTCCGTCGATCCGGACGTGCTGCGCGCTCAGCTGCTAAAAAAGTCGGTGCAGCGAGACATACACAAAATGCATGCATTCGTACGCTTCAAGAAAAGTCAGATTGATGGCGAAGAGTTTTATGTGGCGTGGCACAAGCCAGAGCATCTCATCGTTCGCGCCGCCACACCATTTTTCGTTCGACGCTTTGGCGATCGACCGTGGTCGATTTTTACGCCTTATGAGTCTGCACATTGGAACCTCGAAGACCTGACTTTTGGCCCCGCGATGGAGCAACATGAATTTCACGCTAGGGATGAATGGGATGAGGTTTGGAAGACGTACTACAAATCGATTTTCAATCCTGCACGAATTAAAGTGAAGGCCATGAAAGCCGAAATGGCGCCGAAGTACTGGTCGAGCATGCCTGAGGCTGCGCTGATTCCGCAGCTGATTCGCGAAGCTCCCGTTCGCTTACAGTCTATGGCTAAAAATCATCGCGAGGCCGCGATCGTCGACACGGCCGCCCCACTCGAGTCGCTGCGAGAGAGTTCGAAAGTCTGCAAAGCGTGTCCCCTTTACGAAAAGGGAACCCAGACTGTATTTGGTATCGGCCGCCGAACCTCGAAGATCATGATTGTCGGCGAACAGCCTGGTGACGAAGAAGATTTAGCTGGGCTCCCTTTTGTTGGGCCGGCTGGTCAAGTCTTGATGAAAGCGCTGGCGGAGGCCGGCTTGTCGAGAGACGACGTGTATTTAACCAATGCTGTAAAACATTTTAAGTGGACGCCGCAGGGGAAACGACGCCTGCATCAGAAGCCGAACGGGCGCGAGATGAATGCATGCAAACCTTGGCTCGAAGCCGAGATAGCGCAAGTGCAGCCAGAAGTTATCATTGCGTTAGGAGCAACCGCCGGAACTGCTGTGTTGGGTCGACTGCCGAAAGTTTCATCTGAAAGAGGAAAAGTCATAAGCAATCTGAAGATAGCGCCTGCTGTGATTGTAACGTGGCACCCGTCTGCCGTGTTGCGATCGATCACTGATACCGAGGCTGAACAGCGGCTCGAAGACCTGCGCGCGGACATAATGCTCGCGGTACAGTTCATATTGTCTCGAAAAAAGTAGCCAAGAAGAAAATGTTATCGACAGATTATCGGCGATCGACAGCCCACTTTGTTAAAACCACTCGAACAACTTCGCCGGGAAGCACTCGCAGCAGCTCTGGCAGCCTGTCACCATCCAAGCATGGCCGACGAAGACAGCGAAAAGTGAATGTCTAACCGCGCGGTTCATTCGATATCTCAATACTTGATGATTGCGTAAGCGAGCGAATAAATTTGTCCGCTTCGGAATGATCCTTCAATCGGACAAATCGAATGTTTTTAAAAACTGGATCTGAAAAATACTGTTCGTGCCTCGCGCGCATCTTACCGTGCGATGTAATCGTCCACCAGACAATCGACTTTTTACTGAAGAACATTTTTCGAAATGATTCGCGATTGCCTGTTCCCTCCCACATTTCTTCCTTCGTCCATGCTCGTCGGATCGCCCGAAAGAACGCTTGGTACAGAGTACGCATAAATGAGTAGTCGAGCCAGATGACCATCTCGACGTTCCGCCACTTCACCGGCACCGTGCGACCGTAGTTGCCGTCGCAAACCCATCTTGAACTCGAAAGAGCTTTTTCAAGCTTCGGGAAAAAAACCTCGCCACTAGGTTCTTCCCAATTCGGTAACCAAAATACTTTGTCCATTTCGACGTAATCACAATCGAGCACGCGCGCCAGCTTTCTCGCGAAGGTGGACTTCCCCGAACCACTCGTACCGATAACGTTTACGCGCGAGATTGAGTTCATAAGCACTCGATATTGCGTTATGAAAAGTGTAAAGCCAATAGAGAACGACTCACGCCGAGAAAAAGAAAAGGCGTCAGAGATCGGCGCCATCTCGATTTTTTCGGCTCCATCAAAAGACCTGCAAAATTAGAAAGACGTTCGCCATTAGGATGACCGCAAATAAAGCCCAGGCAAGGAATTTA